>CAMNFQ010000004.1 GCA_946537295.1 uncultured Bacillota bacterium | reverse complement strand
CTGGCTGCGGATGAAGGATTCGAACCTTCGCAATGGTGGATTCAGAGTCCACTGCCTTACCGCTTGGCTAATCCGCAATGACAATTAGTATTATATAATAAAAAAAGAAAAATGAATAGAAAAATTCAGATTAAGTTCACATGCAAAGGATAATATATAGCTATGGCAAAACTATTAGTTGTTGATGATGAAGATAAGATCCGTGAAATGATCGGAAAATACGCTGTTCATGAAGGACATGAAGCGGTATTGGCTTGTGACGGAAAAGATGCCCTTAAGCACTTTAAGGAAGAAGATTTTGATCTGGTCATACTGGATGTCATGATGCCTGAAATGGATGGTTATGAAACATTAAAAAAGATGAAGGAGATAAAGGAAGTTCCTTGTATCTTTCTGACGGCTTTAGGTCAGGAATATGATCGTATTTATGGCTTTGATATCGGTGCAGAAGATTATGTGACTAAACCTTTTTCATTAAAAGAACTTATGATGCGTATCAAGGTCATTCTTAAAAGAGAAAACAAGACCAGCAACAAGATTACAGTAAATGGTCTGGTAGTCGATGAAGATGCTCATACTGTCACAGTTGATGGTGAAAGAGTTGATATGGCTAATAAGGAATATGAATTATTGCTTTATCTGTTGAAGAATATTGGAAATGCTTTAACCAGACAGGCGATTATTTCCAAAGTATGGGGCTATGAATATGATTCAGATGATCGTACTTTGGATACCCATATGAAACTGTTAAGAAAAGACCTTAAAGATTATGGAAATTATATAACTACGATCAGAGGTGTAGGATACCGTTTTGAAAAAGAAATATAGTCTTCGTGTTCAGCTGGTCTTTATTTTGCTGATATTCGTTATTGCAGTAATGGGCCTGGTCTATTTTGTTCAGACGACTTTTCTTGATGACTTTTATAAGACAAATAAGATAAAATCACTTTCAAGTGTTGCCTATTCAATCGCAGATATGATCGGTGATGAAGATTTCGATGAGATTATCGAACATATGTCTATGAGCAATGAAGTCTGTGTCAGGGTGGTCTCTAATAAGGAGGATTACTGCTATTCCGGTCCTTGTACCTTAAAGGGTATCGACAATAATACCATAAACATGATCGCCAGTGAGGTGGTGGCACAGGACAATGGGGAAAAGCTGTTTGATAACTTCCGCTATCAGCGTCATTTTCAGGACAAGCCGGAAGATGTCTACATCTTTGCGAAGATGATCGAATATGATGAGGAAAGAATACTTATTCTGGTTTCTTCAGGCATTACGCCACTCAATACTACTATTTCAACTATCAAATCACAATATCTGCTTATTTCTTCGATCATCGTAGCCATGACGATAATTCTGGCACTGATTCTGTCACGTTTTATTCTTAAACCGATCAAACAGATCAATAACGAATCGAAGAATCTGTCCAAAGGTGAATATGACGCAACTAAAGTTGCTACCAATTCTCTGGAACTGTCCGAATTAAACGAAGGTTTGGAAAAAGCCAACGAAGATATATTGAAGGCTGAAAAGGCCAAGAAGGAACTGCTTGGTAATGTCTCACATGATCTAAGGACGCCATTAACGATGATTGTTGGATATGGTGAGATGATGAGAGATCTGCCGGAAGAAAATAACGAAGACAACATCAATGTAATCATTGATGAAGCTAAGAGACTTTCAACACTTGTTGATGATCTGATCGATATTTCCAAGATCGATGCGATCAAACTTGAACTTAATAGAACAGAAGTAGATCTGAATGATTTCTTAAGCAGTGTCTATCGTCAATACGAAAAGTATTGTCAGACACAGAAGATCGATTTTTCCCTGAAACTATCTGATGATATTAAAGTATCAATAGATGAAAAAAGGATCAAACAGATCCTGTATAATTTCATCAATAATTCTCTGAATTACAACAACAAGGACAAACAGGTGATTGAACTTGGTTCAGAGAAGATCGATGATTTCTATCGGGTTTATGTTTACGATAACGGTGAAGGCATTGAAGCAAATGACATCAAGAACATCTGGGATCGTTACTATAAGGTCGATAAGGAACATAAGCGTCACCATATCGGCTCAGGTATTGGCCTTTCCTTAGCGAAGGAACTGCTGGAGGCTCATGGACTAAATTATGGGGTAGAATCGCAAAAAGGAGAGTATTCTAAATTCTATTTTGATATAAAGCCTGTATAAGTTACAGGTTTTTCTTTTATAATAAAAATAGTATTTGAGGAAAAATAAAATGAAAATCATTCTGGATCATCTGACTAAAAAGTTTGTTTCAATACACAATAAGAAAGAAATTGTTACTGCTGTAAACGATTTTAATTTCGAAATTCCTGATGGCGTTCTGATTGGACTTCTTGGCCCTTCAGGATGTGGCAAATCTACGACGCTCAATCTTATCTGCGGTCTGGAAAATCCGACAGAAGGAAGAATCTTTTTTGGTGAAAATGATATTACTGATCTTCCTCCTGAAAGCAGAGGGGTTGGCATGGTTTTCCAGAATTATGCACTATATCCTCATATGAGTGTCAAAGCAAATATCATGTTTCCTTTAGAGAACCTTAAAGGTGACAAGAAGTTAAGTAAGGCCGAAATCGAAGAAAGAGCCCTTAAAGCAGCTAAAGTGGTCGAAATAGATGAACTGATGGAGCGTAAACCTTCAGAGCTTTCCGGTGGCCAGCAACAGCGTGTTGCGATTGCCAGAGCCTTGGTCAAGACACCAAATGTTCTGCTTCTGGATGAACCTCTATCAAATCTTGATGCAAGACTTCGTCTTCAGACCAGAGAACAGATCAGAAGAATCCAGAAAGAGACAAAGATCACAACAGTTTTTGTAACGCATGATCAGGAAGAAGCTATGTCGATCTCTGATCTGATCGTTGTCATGAATAAAGGTGTATTACAGCAGATGGGAAAACCACAGGAAGTCTACAATAATCCTAAGAATCTGTTTGTTGCCAAGTTCTTAGGTACACCGGCTATCAATGTCTTTGATGGAAAGATCAAGGATGGCTATCTCTATATTGGTGAAAATAAGATCAGAAAAGCCCAAGCTGATGATCAGGATGTCTATGTAGCGATCAGACCGGAAGGTTTTATCGTCAGTGAAAAGGGTGTACTGGAATGCGAATTTGACAGAGTTGAAACGACAGGTCGTGATACCAGTATCATTTCTCATAATCCAAACTGTATTTCTGATGATGATATCAGAACGATCGTTGATGCGGATGAAAAGATTATTGTCAACGACAACAAGATCAGATTTGATCTGAAAGATCACAAGACATATATATTCTCCAAGACGGATGAGAAGGTGATGAATGTCTAATAAGAATAATCTCAAAGGATGGCTCTATCTTTTACCGGCGCTAGTTTTCATCGGTATTTTTATGGTCTATCCTTTGATCGATGTTTTTGTCTATTCTTTTGAGGAAGGCTATAATTTTGCTTCTCAGACCTATAATGGTGTAGGACTTTTCAATTATTCCTATGTCCTGCATGATCCGTATTTTATTCAGGCTTTAAAAAATACCTTTATCTTAGTTATTATTACGGTTCCACTATCAACCGGAATCGCTTTACTCATATCATTGGCGTTAAACTCTTTAAACAGATTTAAGGATCTTTTTCAGACGATCTTTTTTCTGCCTTATGTTACTAATACTCTGGCAGTAGGTCTGGTCTTCATGATCCTATTCAAAAAGAGTGCCTATTCGGATGGCCTGATCAATCTTTTGCTTAACAGTGTTGGCATATCTTCAATTGATTTTATTGAAGGACCATATTGGGCAAAGATGTTTGTGCTTTGTTTCTATACGATCTGGGTCGTACTTCCTTTCAAGATCCTTATTCTGACCAGTGCTCTGGCATCAGTAAACAAGGATTTCTATAAGGTTGCGAAAGTTGATGGTACCAGCAGGATCCGTACTTTTTTCAGGATCACACTTCCAATGATCTCACCGTCTTTGTTTTATCTGATCATTACCGGTTTTATCGGTGCCTTTAAAGCCTATTCTGATGTTGTTGCGTTATTTGGAACTGATCTCAATTCTGCTGGCATGAATACGATCGTAGGCTATGTCTATGACATGCTTTATGGCAATTCTGGTGGATACCCATCGTTTGCTTCAGCTGCAGCCTTGATCCTGTTTGCGATCGTTTTGACGATCACCGTGATAAACCTTATCGTTTCTAGAAGGAAGGTCTACTATCAGTAATTATGGATGAATTAAAAAAGATCGCAAAAGAAAACAGAGCTAAGAATACGATCTGGACGATCGTGATTTTTGCTTTGCTAATTTTCTGGTCATTTATCGTTCTTTTCCCATTCTATTGGATGGTTCTGACCTCCTTAAAATCATACAGTGCCTATAATGCTGAATATATTCCACAGTTTATTACTTTAAGTCCGACTTTAGAAAACTATATCCAGGCTTTTACAGCTGTACCTTTAGCCAGATATTTTGTAAACACAATTATTTTTACCCTTGTCACAACGATCCTGATGATGATCATTGTAGTATTATCGGCTTTTGCGTTTTCAAGGCTGGAATTTAAGGGCAAGAATCTTGTCTTTACCGCATTTCTCTCATTAATGATGATACCTAATGAACTGGTGATAATAACCAACTTTGTAACAATTTCTAACCTTGGATTAAGAAATACCTATCTGGGATTGATCTTACCTAGTGTTACAAGTGTTTTCTATATCTATCTTCTCAAAGAAAACTTTGAACAGATCCCTGATGAACTGTATAAAGCCGCAAAAGTCGATGGAACTTCGGACTTTAAATACCTCTATAAAGTTATGATCCCGATCAGTAAACCGACGATTGTGACGATCTTTATCCTGAAAGTCATCGAATGCTGGAACGCCTATGTCTGGCCAAGACTCATTACTGATGATGAGAATTATTTTCTGGTGTCAAATGGAATTCAGACGATCAGAGAATCAGGCTTTGGCCGTGAAAACATTCCGGCTATGATGGCAGCAGTTGTTGTTATTTCCTTACCACTGATCATAATCTTTCTGATCTTCCACAAGAAGATCATGGAAGGTGTCTCAAGAGGAGGTACAAAAGGATGAAGAAGATCATCAGTATCATATTACTTATTCTGCTTCTTTTTGATCTTTCTGCTTGTCATGGTCAGAAAGAAAATGATGCTTTCTTTGTGCCTGATACGTTTAATGAAAACAGGTCATATGAGATCAGTTTCTGGGCTAAAAACGATACCAATATCAATCAGGTAAATGTCTATAAGAAAGCTATCAGTGATTTTGAAAAGATCTATCCGAATATAAAGGTAAACATGAAACTGTATACCGATTATTCCAGGATCTACAATGATGTTATTACCAACATTTCAACTGATTCTACACCAAACGTCTGTATAACTTATCCGGATCATATTGCTACATATATTACGGGTGCCAACACCGTTGTGCCACTTGATGAACTGCTGGATAATGAGAAATATGGTCTGGGTGGAAGTGAGATCAGGTTTGATGCTCCGAAAAGAAGTGAGATAGTTCAAGAATTTCTTAATGAAGGGATCATCAATGGAAAATACTATGCCTTGCCATATATGCGTTCTACGGAAGTCACATATATAAATAAGGATTATGTTGAAAAACTGGGGTATGAGGTTCCTGATGTTCTGACTTGGGATTATATCTGGGAAGTTTCGGAAGCTGCCGTAAAGAAAGATGCTAATGGAAACTATCTGGTCAATGGCCAGAAGATCATGATTCCGTTTATCTATAAATCTACTGACAATATGATGATCAGTATGCTTAAACAGCTGAATGCTCCATATTCTGATGATTATGGCAATATCCTGCTGTTTAATGATCAAAGCAGACAGATCTTGAGCGAAATAGGAAAGCATACTGCTAATGGTGCTTTCTCAACTTTCAAGATCTCATCATATCCTGCCAATTTCCTTAATGCCGGACAATGTATATTTGCGATAGATTCTACTGCTGGAGCTACCTGGATGGGTAGTGAAGCTCCACTATTGGATATACCGGAAGATCAGATCGTCAAATTTGAAACGGTTGTCAGACCGATTCCGCAATACGATACAGAAGATAAGAAAATGATCTCCCAAGGTCCTTCATTATGTATCTTCAATAAGGATGATCCTGATGAAGTATTGGCTTCCTGGTTATTTGCCCAATATCTGTTGAGCAATGATGTACAGATTGCCTACAGCAAGACAGAAGGCTATATTCCAGTCAGCCATAAAGCTCTTGAATCTTCAGAGTATCAGGATTACCTGTCGAAGGCCGGACAGGATAGCAGTACATACTACGATGTCAAGATCGCTGCTTCAAAGCTATTGATAGATAATACAGCAAATACCTTTATCACGCCTGTCTTCAATGGTTCAGCTTCTTTACGAGATGCGGCAGGAAGTATGATCGAAAACACCTGTAAGGCTGTGAGAAGAAAGCAGACTATTGATGATGCTTTCTTTGATGAATTGTTTGAACAGTTAACATCGCTTTATCATCTTGATCAGCATGTTGCAGTTACAGGAAACAGAGATCTGGGTCCTTTGCCTGGTGCTTCCAGAATGCTTCTGATCAGTCTTGGTATAGCATGGACCCTAATAATTATTTACTATCTCAAAACACAGAAGAATAATCATTCATAACATAATGTGCTATCATTAAATTGTTGTAGGAAAAACCTACAAGAGGGAGAAAAAATGAAAAAGTTATTAACAGTTTTATTGAGTTTAATGATGATTCTGGCTGTTGCTGGCTGTAGCAAAAAAGAAGAACCAGCTCCAGTAGAACCAGAACCACAGAATGAACCTGCACCAACAACTGAAGCTACTGTAATGACTTATGCAGACTATGATGCTTTACCAGCTGATGGCTCTGCCAGCGTTATTATTGAAGCTTATGTTCAGGGCGCACAGTCATACTATGAAGGTGCTGCTACATTATATCTGCAGGACAAAGACGGTGCTTATCTTGTATACAATGGCAAGATGGCTGAAGAAGACTATGCTAAACTGGTTGACAGCACTGATTATTCTGCTGGCTGGACTGGTCTGGCAAATGGTACAAAAGTTCATGTTGAAGGTGTTAAGTCTGAATGGTCTGGTGAAATCGAAATCACTGACGCAACAGTAACACTGGTTGAAGGTGGCGATAAGTGGCTGGCTGAAGCAACTGATGTTACAAGCTACATGGCTACTGATGCTACTGCAGGATATATGAACCAGAAAGTTAAATTCACTGATCTGACAGTTGCTGCTCAGAAAGATGGTGAAGGTAAGGATGTTGCATTCCTTTACAACTGGGATGGATCAGGTGAACCTGGTGCAGACCTGTACTTCAACTGTGAAAAAGATGGTCTTACTTATTCATTCGTAGTTGAATCATATCTGTGCTATGACGGTTCAGATGCTTATGAAGCAGTAGAAGCTTTACAGGTAGGTCAGACTGTTGATCTGGAAGGTTTCTTATACTGGTATAATGGCGCTCAGCCACATATCACATCTGTTACAGTTAAATAAGAAAACAGGGAAGGAAGTTTGATTAAACTTCCTTTTTTTAACTAAATAAATATTTAAAATTATAGGAAAACTCTTATAATATATATGTAGTCATAAAATAGGAGGAAAAATTTAATTATGGCAGTAAAAGTTGCGATTAATGGCTTCGGACGTATCGGTAGATTAGCTTTCCGTCAGATGTTCGGTGCCGAGGGCTATGAAGTTGTTGCTATCAACGATTTAACAAGCCCTAAAATGTTAGCAAATTTATTAAAGTATGACTCTGCTCAGGGTGGATACTGCGGTAAGTTTGGCGAAAATCTTCATACAGTTTCTTCTAAAGAACCTGAAATGGAAGAAGATGGCAAGACAGTAAAGGTTCCTGGTTCTATCACTGTTGATGGCAAGGAAATCACTATCTATGCAAAACCAAACGCAGCTGAATTACCTTGGGGTGAATTAGATGTAGATGTAGTTCTTGAATGTACAGGTTTCTATACTTCAAAGGCAAAAGCTCAGGCTCATATCGATGCTGGTGCTAAGAAAGTCGTTATCTCTGCTCCTGCAGGAAATGATCTGCCAACTATCGTTTACAACGTAAACCACAAAACATTAACTAAGGATGACAAGATCATCTCTGCTGCTTCTTGTACAACAAACTGTCTGGCACCTATGACTCAGGCATTAAATGATTATGCTCCAATCCAGTCTGGTATCATGACAACTGTTCACGCTTATACTGGTGATCAGATGATCCTTGATGGACCTCACAGAAAAGGCGATTTACAGAGAGCAAGAGCTGGTGCTGCCAACATCGTTCCTAACTCAACTGGTGCTGCTAAGGCTATCGGTCTGGTAATTCCTGAACTCAATGGTAAGCTCATCGGTGCTGCACAGAGAGTTCCTACAGTAACTGGTTCTACTACAATTCTTCACGCTGTAGTTAAGAAAGACGGTGTTACTGTTGAAGGTATCAACGAAGCTATGAAGGCTCACGCTAACGAATCATTCGGTTACACAACTGAAAAACTGGTTTCTTCTGATATCATCGGTATGAAATTCGGTTCATTATTTGATGCTAACCAGACAATGGTTTCTGATTTAGGCGATGGTACTGCTTTAGTACAGGTTGTTGCTTGGTACGATAACGAAAACTCTTACACATCTCAGATGGTAAGAACTATCAAGTACTTCGCTGAATTAGGTTAATAGTTACTTAACAAAGTACTTTGAAACGGAGATCTCGTGATCTCCGTTTTTTTGTTTCTAGTCTATTTAAATTCTGAAAAACAGGTAGTAAATGATATCATTATTTATAAGATGAGCAGAAAAGATAAGACTATCATAAATATCTTTAAAGTATTGTTACTATCATTACTGCTTTTAGGATGTTTTTCCTGTGCAGACAACAGTAGAAAGCACCAATATGAAAGTATTTCAGATCTTGCTGATAAAAACATCGGTGTCAAGGTTGGAACGATCTATGCTGAGATCATTTCAGAAATAATGCCTGATGCCAAGATTCTGTATTTCAATAATCTTACTGATCAACTTACTGCTCTAAAGGCCGGAAAGATCGATGCTTTTCCTATCAGCAAGATGGTCATCTCTACCTATCTTCATGAAGATGAACAGCTCGCTATTATTGATGAACCATTTGGTCATATTGAAGCCGGATACATCTTTCCTAAAAACGAGAATGGCCTTAAACTGAAAAATCAGATGGATGAATTCATCAATGAACTTGATAAACAGGGAACATTGAATGAAATAAAAGACATCTGGCAGGGAAATGATGAGTCAGTTAAAAACGTCCTTGATTACAGAAGTCTTAATGGTCCTAATGGAACATTGAGATTTGCTACAGAGGGAACATTCCCGCCAAATGATTATTATCGCAATGGCGAACTGATCGGCTATGATGTTGATATAGCTTATCGTTTTGCCCAGGCATATGGATATAGTATTGAACCATATACAATGGATTTTGATGCCCTGATTCCAAGCCTTGAATCAGGTAAATGTGATTTTGCCGGTTCAGATATTGCTATTACGGAAGAGAGGGCTGAATCAGTCTATTTCTCTGTTCCTAATCTTAATGATGATCTGATCTTTGTTGTCTATGATGTGGATGGTGGAAACAGTTCATTTGTTGATAGGATCGCCAACAGTTTCCGCAGAACTTTCATTGAAGAAAACCGTTATCTTTATTTCTTGCAAGGTATCGCTACAACGATCCTGATCACAATATCTGCGATCATTTTTGGAACGATATTGGGTTTTGCGATCTATCTGCTGTATCGCAATGGCAATTCACTTATCAGAAAAATTCTGGATCTTCTGGTCTGGCTGATCGAGGGTTTGCCGATAGTAGTCTTGCTGATGATCCTTTACTATGTGATTTTAGGAAAGACTCGAATCAGTGCACTCAGTGTTTCAATAATTGCCTTCTCACTAACTTTTTCCTGCTCAGTTTTCGGCAACATAAAAACCGGTGTTAAGGCAATAGATGATAAACAGCTGGAAGCTGCCTATGCCTTGGGAATTAATGACAGACAGGCTTTCTTTGATATCATTCTTCCTCAGGCAGCGAGGATCTTCTTACCAGGCTATAAAGGAAATATCTCAGCGCTGATCAAGGCAACTGCTGTTGTTGGCTATATTACTGTTCAGGATCTGACCAAGATGTCAGATATCGTCAGAAGCCGGACATATGAAGCTTTCTTTCCTTTAATTGCAGTCGCAATAATCTATTTCGCTTTAGCTGCCATCATGATCTATATCGTAAACAAGATCACGCTTTATACTGATCCGAAACTGCGTACTAAACAGCAGATTACCAGGGGGATAAAACTATGATCGAGATATCTCATTTGCGTAAGGAATATGAAAATGCTGTCCCGCTTCAGGATGTCAATGCAACGATAAATGATGGGGATATTATTTCGATTATCGGTCCTAGTGGCACTGGAAAATCAACTTTATTACGTTGCCTGAATCTTTTGGAAAGGCCAGATAGTGGAAGAATCGTAGTAGATGGAGTAAATATCCTTGATAAGAATGTCGATGTTCATCAGGTCAGGCGTAAGATCGGTATGGTCTTTCAGTCTTTCAATCTTTTTGAACATATGACCGTAATTGAAAATATCATGTATGCTCCAGTCAAACTGAAATTATTGAGCAGACAGGAAGCTTATGATAAAGGTATTGCTCTACTGGAGACTGTTGGTCTTAGCGCAAATGCCTTTTCCTATCCGGATAGTCTTTCCGGTGGCCAGAAGCAAAGAGTTGCGATCGTCAGAACATTGATCAATGATCCGGAAGTTATCCTTTTTGATGAACCGACCAGCGCATTAGATCCGACCATGTCTTCGGAAGTCATGTCAGTCATAACTGAACTTTCCCGAACAGGTAAAACGATGATGATCGTCACACATGAAATGCATTTTGCCAGACAGATCGCCAATAGAGTCTTTTATATGGATGATGGCATCATCTATGAACAGGGAAGCCCGGAAGAAATATTTGACAATCCTAAAAAGGAAAAGACCAGGATCTTTATTGAGAAACTTCGAACGATCAGTTTTGTGATCAAGGGTCGATCTTTTGATTTTGCCAGATCATATGGTGAGATCGAGAAATACTGTTTCAAAAACAGGATCGCACATAAATATGCCATGTATCTGCTTTCGATAAGTGAAGAACTTGTCCAGCAGATAATGGTCAACGAAAACAACTACAGGGATATCAGATTGGAAATAGAGTATTCCGAGAAGAATTCTACTATTGATATGCATATAGGTTATAAAGGAAAGAAACTGACGATTGATGAAGAAAGCGTCTCCTTCAAAATATTGATGAGTCGCGTTTCAGATATCAGATTCTCAGAAACAGAAGGAGAGTATCCTAATCGAATTGATATAAGAGTAAAACAGTAGAAGGGATACCAAGGTGTAATTAAAAACATGAGAAAAGGTGTAAAAAACATTATCTTTGATATGGGGAATGTGATCATTGATTTTGATCCTGATGTTTTTATGGATAGAGCACAGATTGAAGATAAAAGTGATCGTGAACTCATCAGAAAAGAGATATATAATTCACCAATGTGGGTGGAAATGGATATGGGTAACCTGGATGAAAAAGGCATGTGTGAACTTGTGAAGCAGAGATTACCTGAACATCTGCACAGACATCTGGAAGATCTGATCTGCAGATGGTGTGATCCTTTGATCATGATCAAAGGAATTGATGATCTTGTCTTTGATTTGAAAAAGGCAGGTTACAATCTTTATCTTTTATCAAACGCAAGTGTAATGCAGAAACAGTATTGGCCAAATGTTAAGTGTTCGATCTGCTTTGATGGAGTTGTCGTATCAGCCTTTGAACATCTGATAAAACCTGATGAAAGGATCTACAGGCTTCTGTTAGAAAGATATGAGCTCAAGGCAAATGAATGCCTGTTTATTGATGACAGGATTGTAAATACTGATGCTGCCGCAAAACTAGGTATCGATACCTTTCATTTTGAAAACGATACAGAAAAGTTGCGGGAATATATCTTTGGTTAATGATCGATCAAAAGCTGTGTTACGGCTTTTTCTTTTTAGGTAATCAACATGAAATAGGCTATAATGTGTTAATGGAGTAAAAAAGTTTATATGGCGTTATACAGCAGATTAGAAGAAAAATATGGCAATAATAATTTATGGCAATTCATCAAATTTAATATAGTAGGTTACAGTATTCAATTTCTGCAACTGATCTTAGCAAATATCCTGCCACTTGTTTTTGATGGCTTTAGGGTTAAGCTCCCCGTTTTTTTAAGAGTGATATTTAATACAGAAAGTCTTGGTGGATTAGATGCAAAATATCTGGTCGATGGTGTTGTGACCTGGGGCTATGTTCTGCCATTTTTCCTTTCAAATTTTCTGGCAAATGTCTATGGCTATTTCGTCAACATGAAAATGACCTTTAAGGGTAAAGGAACAAGAAAGGGTCTGATCGTCTATTTTGTGGTGCTTATTGCCCTGATTCTATTTACGACCTGGTTGCAGGGATTGATCGCCGGCTTGCTTTCGAGAAGCAAGGTAGCTTTTCTTTCCCGTACGATCGCAGCCTGGGCAGCTGGCTGGGTTCAGTTTATCGTGTTATACCCTTTAGAAAAATTTGTACTGTTCAAGGAGAAAAACAATGAGTAAAGTGAGTATTATCGTTCCTGTCTACAATGGAGAAAAAGTATTGCAGAGATGTGTCGATTCCATCCTGGCACAGGACTACAAAGATATCGAAGTTATTCTTGTTGATGATGGCAGCAAGGACAATTCTTTCAAGATCATCAGTGAATATGCACAAAAAGATAACAGAGTCGTAGCAGTCCACAAGAACAATGGCGGTGTTTCTTCAACCCGTAATAAGGCTCTTTCTATGGCTTCCGGAGAATATATTCAGTTTCTTGATGTAGATGATTGGCTTCCTTTTGATTCCACCAAACAGCTGGTCAGGGCAATGGAAGAAAATGACGCTCAGATGGTCATCGGTGATTTCTATCGGGTAGTTGATGATACGATCTCAAAGAAGGGTTCCATCAAGAATGATGGTCTGATATCCCGCAACGAATATGCCGACAAGATGATGCTGACACCGGCTGATTTCTATTATGGTGTCTTGTGGAATAAACTGTATCGCAAAGATATTATCGATAAATACAATATCAGAATGGACGAAAATATCTCCTATTGTGAAGATACGATCTTTAATCTTGAATATCTTCTGCATGTTGATAACATCTATGTCTTAAAGGTCCCGGTTTATTACTATGTCAAGACAGAAGGCTCACTGGTATCACAGAATTTGAATCTGGAAAGTACTGTCAATATGAAGACCAGTGTCATCAAATATTACAATCAGTTCTATAAAAAAATCCTTGATGAAGAAGCTTACGAAAACCGTAAACTGTTCATCTACAGCTATCTGGTTTCTTTCAGTACTGATGCTTTGAGTATTCCGTTTTTTGAATCTAAGAAACTTGGCAAGGAGACAGGAAACAGGATCTATTATGATAAACAGCTCAGTCACAACGAATGGATGGCTGATTATCTGAAAAACGCTTTCCTGGATCAGTTGTTAAATACCGTTGCTCAACAAAGTAAGCTTGATCTCAATGAGGTTAAGATCCTTTATTTTCTGTACAAGAAAAATAAGGAATGCAGTACAGATGAATTATGCAGTCTCAGTGAACTGAAAATAAGCGAGTTTTCCTTGGCTATCGCTAAACTGCTCGCCTTATCCTATATAAAGATCGCCGATCTGAATATATTTGAAGAAAAGAAGATCAGGTATGTCTACAATCCTTCAAAAGTTTCTGATCTGCTTAAGAATGTTGATTCTGATTATGAAGCAGTTGCCTATGAAGGTTTTACGAAACAGGAAAAAGAGGATTATCTTTCCAGCAGAGACAGGATACTGGATAATATCAGTAAAAGAATAGTCAAGTAGATTGGTTTATAATATTGCTATGAGAGTAAAAAACAGTGTAGTGATGATAGCTATCCTTTCACTGATGCTTATTTTGACGGTTCTAGGGGCACTTAATCGTAAAAAAGATGATGTTCCTGAAGTTAAACCATCAGATGATGTTGTAGTTGTGAATGATAGTGTTCCTGAATCATTTAAAGGAAACATTGACGATACCTATGGTGTACCAGCTGAGGTCATGGATCTGATCTGTTCGTATATGGACAGTTATTATCGCAGTATCTATACACTGGAGGAACAGGATTTTTCATCTTATTTTTCTAATGATCTGATGAAGGAAGTATCTGAAAAGGCGATCAGACTTCTCATTGAAAACAGAAAACAGTACGATTTTGACTTTCGGATGAATTCAGCTCATTATGATCTGAAAGTCTTCAACTATAAACAAGAGAATAATGTCTATCATGTCGATGTCATGGAAGATGACTATATGAGCTTTGTCTTCTTAGATGGTCTGGAATCACAGGCTTTTGATATTGAAAACTATTTTGAGATCGTAGAAGATAATGGCGCTTATAAAATAAAGGATCTGGAAAAGGTTCAGGGTTATTATATGGGTATCTATGAAGAGGCAGAAAGTGTCGAAAAAGTAGAGGAGACCTATCAGTATTTCCTGAAACAGCTAAAGGATATGTATGCCTATAATTCCGAGATCCTAAAGCCAAAGGCACAGGCCAATCCTTACAGCAGTGCAAAGACCTATACTATCAATTATGATCGTGCAGCCGCTGTAGCTTATGCTGACAAGTATTACCATTCCAGAAATCCGGAATGGTATAACTTCACTGATGAAGGAGGCAATTGTCAAAACTATGCCTCTCAATCAATTCTTTCCGGTGGTCTTCCTATGGATTATAACGGGGATCTGCAATGGAAGTGTTTTATCACTGATCCAGAATATGATCCGGAAATAAATGGCGAAGAGACAAAAGCCGGCCGTACAAGATCATGGGTCAATGTCGGTTACTTCTATAATTACTGCAAGGATAATGAGGGAAAAGGGCTGGTAGCTGATGTCAACGCAAACATCTATTATGCCCAACCTGGTGATATCATCATGGTTGGTAATTATGGATTGTCGCATACTGTAATAGTTTCCAAGGTCGTTGATGGCCATGTGCTGGTCAATTCCAACAGTATCGATATGAAAGATTATCCGATCGAAGCTTATGCCTATACCAATATCATGTTGATAAAAATACTTGGTTCAAATTGAGCGACTCAGGTCGCTCTTTTTTATGAGTGATAATAATGTGCCAATCTTTAGCACTCTTATTGACTGAGTGCTATAAATGAATATAATAGATAAGTGTAGGAGGATTATGTAGAAATGATAAAACCTTTATATAACAATGTTCTATTAAAGAAAGTTGAAGCTTCTAATGAGACAGTAAGCGGAATCATCATCTCACAGAAAGAAAAGAATGAAGATTACGCTATCGTTGAAGCTGTAAGTGGATGTAAAGAAGTTAAAGTAGACGATAAGGTATATGAAATGCCTTTAAAGAAGGGTGACAAAGTAATGTATAAGAAGTATTCCGGAACTGAAGTTAAAGATAATGATCAGGAATTCATTCTTATTAAAGCCGAGGATATCCTGGCTATAGTTAAGTAGGAGGTTAATTGAAATATGGCTAAAATAGTAAAATATTCAAAAGACGCCAGAGATTCAGTTCTCAAAGGTGTCGATACACTTGCTGATGCCGTAAAGGTCACTTTAGGTCCTAAGGGCAGAAATGTCGTTCTGGATAAGGGTTATGGTTCACCATTGATCGTAAATGATGGTGTTACTATCGCTAAAGAGATCGAACTGGAAGATACATTTGAAAACATGGGAGCTAAGATGATCTATGAAGTAGCTAACCATACAAATGATTCTGCCGGTGATGGTACAACAACAGCTACTCTGTTAGCTCAGTCAATGATCCATTCAGGTCTTGATGCAGTTGAAAAAGGATCTAATCCTGTACTGTTAAGAGAAGGTATTGATATGGCTGCCAAGAAAGTATCAGAAAAACTGCTTTCTAATGCTAAGAAGATCGATTCTTCTGAAGATATTGCCAATGTTGCTGCTATCTCATCAGGTTCCGAAGAAATCGGTAAGATCGTTTCTGATGCAATGGAAAAAGTTGGCAAGAACGGTGTCATCAATGTTGATGAATCAAAAGGCTTCGATACTTCACTTGAAGTAACTGAAGGTTTAAGATATGACAAGGGTTATATTTCACCTTATATGGTAACAGACAGAGAAAAGATGCAGGTCGAAATGGAAAACCCTGCAATCTTAGTTACTGATCAGAAGATCTCAACTATCCAGGAAGTCCTGCCTTTACTTGAACAGATCGTTCAGGCCAACAAGCCATTACTGATAATCGCTGACGACATTGAAAATGAAGTTGTTTCAACTCTGATCGTCAACAAACTCAGAGGTACATTCAATGTCGTTGCTACTAAGGCTCCTGGCTTTGGTGATAACCAGAAAGCTAATCTGCAGGATATCGCTATCCTGACTGGAGCAACATTTGTATCCAAAGATCTTGGTATGCAGTTCAAGGATCTTGGTATGAAGGATATGGGTTCTGCTAAGAAGGTTATCGTTGAAAAAGACAACACAACAATCATTGATGGTACAGGTTCTAAGAAGGCTTTCAAGGAAAGAATTACTGAGATCCAGAACCTGATTGAAAAGTCTACATCAGATTATGATAAGAAGAATCTGAGAGAAAGACTTGCTAAGCTGACTAATGGTGTTGCTGTCATCAAAGTTGGCGCAACAACTGAATCAGAATTAAAAGAAAGAAAACTGAGAATCGAAGATGCTTTAAATGCTACCAAGGCTGCTATCGAAGAAGGTATCGTAACTGGTGGCGGTTGCGCATTAATGAGTATCTATAAGGATCTTAAAGACAAGGTAAGCGCTGAAGACAATGATGTCAAGAAGGGTATCTCTATCGTCTTTGATGCCTTGAGACAGCCATTGTATCAGATCGCTGAAAATGCCGGTCATAATGGTAAAGAGATCGTTGATAAACAGCTCAGCCAGAAAAACAACATTGGTTTCAATGCCAAGAATGGTGAATGGGTAGATATGTATAAGGCAGGTATCGTCGATCCATGTAAGGTTACAAGATCTGCTCTGCTGAATGCTGCTTCTATCGCTGGTTTACTGATCACTACTGAAGCTGCTGTTGGAACTATCAAGGAACCAGAGCCAGCTATGCCAGCCGGTGGAATGGGCGGAATGTATTAATAGAACATACAGATATACAAGAGGTTCTTCAATATGAAGAACCTTTTTTTGTGTTATAATTTTTAAAAATAAATTTATCTAATCTAACAAGTATGCCACCAGGATTCAGAGGAAGCAGAAGTTTTCTAAGCGAAGAAGAAAAAGCAAACGCGCCTAAAGTGACATGGCCTTTGATTAAAAGGATCTTTTCCTATCTGCTTCCTTATAAGTTTCAGTTTGTTATGGTGCTTCTTTCGATCGCCTTCAGTGCCGTTTTCGATATGTATCCATCGATTCTTACCGGCAGGATCATCGATGAAGGTCTGATCGGCAGATCTATGAGTACCCTGGTCAGGCTGATTGTCATATCACTTATCCTCAAGATCGCATCGAATCTGATCGGGATCTTACAAAATTACCTCAATTCCTGGATCGCTCAACATATCACTTACGATATGCGCAATCAGATGTTTGCTCATCTGTTAAAGATGTCCAATCGTTTCTTTATGGAAAACAATCAGGGAGATATTATCACCAGAATGACAGATGATATTTCCGGAGTTCAGCAGATCATCACTAATACTTTTTCTTCGATCCTTTCTAATATCATTACTCTAATCGCTGCTTTGATCGCTATGTATCGCAGAAACTATATCCTGGCATCGATCGCTCTGATTATCGTGCCGCTTTTCTCTTTGCCTACCAGACAGGCAGGCAAAAGAAGATGGTCGCTCACAAAAGAAGCTCAGGAATGTCGTGATGAGATCAATGGTATTCTTAACGAGACTCTCTCTGTTTCAGGCCAGCTGCTGGTAAAACTGTTTACTCAGGAAGAGAAAGAGTATGAGAAATATCGCAGTTCCAATGAAAAGATGATCAAACTAAACATTAAGGAATCCATGGCTGGCAGATGGTTCAGGATGCTTATGAGTACATTCACTTCCTTTGGACCAATGCTGATATATCTGGTTGGTGGCATCATCATGATGAAATATGATGATTCATTAAGTGTTGGAGATATTACCGTCATGGTCTCACTTTTGAGCAGAATGTATCAGCCGGTTAACTCTCTGATGTCGATTGGTGTAGAGTGGATCCGTTCCATGGCTAATTTCACCAGGATCTTTGATTATTTCGATATGGATATTGAGATCAAGGAAATTGCCAATCCGATCACACCTGCCCAGATCGCCAGAGGAGATATCAGATTTGAAAATGTCAGTTTCGGTTATGATTCTGAAAAAATGATCATTAAAAATATCAGTTTTGATCTGCCTAAAGGAAAATGTGTTGCCTTGGTTGGACCATCAGGTTCAGGTAAAAGTACGATCGTCAATCTCATTCCTCGTCTTTATGATGTGAATGAAGGAAGAATCACATTTGATGGCTATGATATCAGAGACCTGAAACTTTCATGGTTAAGAAGCGAAGTAGGTATGGTCTCACAGGACACCTATCTGTTTTCTGGTACGATCAGAGATAATCTGCTTTATGCCAAGCCTGATGCTGATGAAAAAGAACTGATCGATGCCTGTAAGAAGGCGAATATCTATGATTTTATCGCTAAACAGGAAAACGGTTTTGATACACTTGTAGGAAACAGAGGGCTCAAGCTTTCAGGTGGCGAAAAACAACGTATCTCGATCGCCAGAATCTTACTTAAAGACCCAGCTCTGATGATCTTTGATGAAGCAACTTCCGCTCTAGATACGATTTCTGAAGACCTGATCCAGGAAGCTATTGAACCACTGATCGAAGAAAGAACTTCTATTCTTATTGCTCATCGTCTTTCAACTGTCCTTTCAGCTGATGAAATAATGGTAGTAAAAGATGGAATGATCGTTGAAAAGGGAAGTCACGAAGAACTTGTTGCAATGAATGGAGTATATACTGAACTATATGAAAAACAGTTTAAACGTTTTGACCGAAAGAATGACTGAAAGAGTTTTCAGATAAATTTTCATATTATTTTCAAATAATGTAAAAATTTCACTGTTTTTTCACAATTGAAGTCTATATTAATAGTGTAAAAAGTTTTTCATTTTAAATCCTTTGCAATAAGAGAATAGGCTATGTCCTATTTTCTTTTTTGTTATAATATATGTTGTACGGCCCCATAGTCTAATGGATCAAACAATCCCCTCCTAAGGGATAGTTACAGGTTCGATTCCTGTTGGGGCCGCCAAAACAGTATTTAAACCGTATCTGAAACGGTTTTTTATAATTAGAAGTGGCTAAAAATAAAGATCTCAGAATAGTAAAGCTGACCGGTGGTCTTGGTGAAGAAGATTCAATCAGAATTGAACATTTTTTTAGTGAACTTGATGAACATATCGATCTGCCGATGGTGTCGCATGATATGCTTATCAATCATTTTGTGAAGGCTTTTGAATACTATCTTGATAATGGCTATAAACCTGATAAAATCATTGAATTTCTGGATATCAGTAATCTTGGTGATTACTATAAAGGAAAAAAACGTCGTTTCTTTTTCCTCGATAATGCTGCGATCGTCTATCCTTTGGGAATGAAATTCGGTCAGATGCCGATCTTCAGACTTTCTGTTGAACTCAAAGAAAATATTGTCCCTGAACTCTTGCAGATAGCTCTGGATTTTACGATCAAACGTTTCCCGGTCTTTTCAGCTGTAATCAAAAATGGTTTTTTCTGGCATTATCTTGAATCTACCAATAATGTTCCGGAAATAAACGAAGAAAACGATATTCCATGTAAACCGATCTCGATAATTCTAAGAACCAAGAGTTCGATCAGGGTATTGTACTATAAAAAAAGAATCAGCATTGAATTCTTCCATGTAATTACTGATGGCAATGGTGGTCTGATCTTCCTTAAGACACTTTTAGGTGAATATCTCAGATTGAAGGGAATAGATGTCGTCAAAAATAACGGTGTCTTAGACATCAATGAAGAGCCAAAGGAAGAAGAATTCGTCAATGAATTCGCCAACGAAAAAGGGGAAGGAGATTTCTCGACCTTTGTCGATAAGAAATCGGTTCAACTTTCTGGTAAGCTAAGTAATCTTAATCTGACTAAGATCATTCATTTCAAACTTGCTTCTGATGATCTTAAGGAAGTCAGCAAGAAATATGGCGGTACCGTAACAGCCTATATTCTTTCGCTGATCTTTCTTGCAGCTAAAAAAGATTCGATAAAGAAAGAGGGACTATTCAATATTCAGGTTCCGATCAATATGCGTAAATTCAATGGTTCCAGAACGCTTCGCAATTATTCCATGTATTTTAACGCCAGTATGGATCTGAAAGATGTTGATGATCGATCTGAACTTGTAAAGGAAATGGGAAAACAGATAAAGGAAAAGGGATCAGAGAAGCTTATGCGTCAGATGATGCAGACAACAGGAAAGCTGATCCGTTCTCTTGCCTATGTACCACTTTCTTTGAAAATACCGGTCATGCAGATCGTTTATGGCTATCTGGGTAATTCCATAATTGGCTGTACCTTATCAAATCTGGGAATGATACAGGCAGATGAGAGTCTGTCTAAACAGATCGACAGTTTTGAATTCATTATTGTACCAGGAAAGCCAAACAGAGTCAGTGCCACTTTGGTTTCAGTGAATAACACGACGGTTCTTACGATCGCTAAGGCAAACAGGGAAACTGTTTTTGAAGATGAGATCTATAATCTGATGAAAGAAGATGGATTGACGATTGAAGTGGAGGGCAGTGTCGAATATGAATCCTAAGATCATTTATCCAGTGCCAGAGCGTCAAAAGATGTTCTATCGTAATATCCGCAATCTGTTTCGGATCATTTTCCTTATATCCGGAGCGATCTGTGTGCTGGTCAATATCCTGGTAGGAGGAAAAGCATGGTCTTTGATCGTAGTGTGGTCATTATTCTCTTTCTGGCGACTGGTCTTTTCTTTGCGTCTGGTCGAATTTTCCATCTACTCTCATGCGATCAAGGTAACTTTCTATCTGTTTGTAATGATGGTTCTGATCGACAGATTTTTAGCTCCTGGTTGGGCTGAAACAGTCGTGCCGATCGTCATGTTTGCCTATCTGCTTGTCATGTTTGTCCTGTTTTTTGTAACTTACGACAAAAAAGAAAAACATCTGGTCTCTATAATGATGCTTGGTGCTTTCAATCTGGTAACCATTCCTTATTCGATCCACAGCTGGCCGATCGAAAACTGGATCGCATTCGCATTTCAATGTGCCTCATTCTTACTTTTCCTGGTCATGATCATTGTCAACTGGAAGGACATCATCTACGAACTTAAGGTCAGGTTTGTGGCGAAAACGCGCTAAAACATATATACTTTAATTGACAAAAAGGAGAGAAAAAATAATGACAAACAAATACGCTGGAACAAAAACAGAACAGAATCTTCAGGCTGCCTTTGCTGGCGAATCACAGGCAAGAAACAAGTACACATACTTTGCTTCTAAAGCCAAAAAGGAAGGCTTTGAACAGATAGCTGCCTTATTCCTTAAAACCGCTGAAAACGAAAAGGAACATGCCAAGATGTGGTTCAAGGAACTTAACGGTATCGGTACTACAGCTGAAAATCTGAAAGCTGCAGCTGATGGTGAAAACTATGAATGGACTGATATGTATGAGGACTTTGCCAAGACTGCTGAAGAAGAAGGTTTTACAGAACTCGCTACCAAGTTCAGACTTGTTGCCGCAATCGAAAAACACCACGAAGAAAGATATAGAGCTTTATTAAAGAATGTCGAAACTAAACAGGTGTTTGAAAAATCAGAAGTCAAGATCTGGGAATGCCGCAACTGTGGCCACATCGTAGTAGGTACAAAAGCCCCGGATGTCTGTCCTACCTGCAATCACCCTCAATCATATTTTGAAGTAAACGCTGAAAACTACTAAAAAGAATGGATACCATCAGGTATCCATTTCTATTTTTTCAATATTGATATCATCAATGATCAGCGATGCGATCTTACGGAAGTTTTCTCCATCTTTTGAACACAGATATTTTCTTTGAGTTACTTCTGCATCATTTGTAAGATCATTATCGTTTAGATATTCCTTGACATCATCAATGACACAGCGGGATGAAGATACAATATTGATCTCAGGCGCAAGCTTTCTGATGATGTCTTGTAACAGATCATAGTGGGTACAACCTAAGATCAGTGTATCGATGTTTTCTTCCTGTAAAGGTTTCAGATACTCTCTTACCGTATCTGTCATCTTTTCTTCATTGTTTATAAATTCTCCATCTTCGATCATTGGCACCAGTAAGGGACATTCTATTCCAAACACTTTCACATCCTGATCATAAGAATGGATCAGTTCTTCGTATTTTTTGCTTTTTATCGTTAAAGAAGTAGCCATGATCCCGATTCTTCTGTTTTGACTTACTGATAGAGCTTTTCTCACAGCTGGTTTGATCACCCCGAAGATCGGTATATCAAAATAGTTTCTGACGACATCGGATGCGTTGGAGTCGGACGTATTACAGGCGATAATGATTGCCTTCACATCATATTTCATCAGTGTTTTTATATTGTTTTTAGTGAAAGAGATGATCTCATTTCTTTGTTTTGATCCATAGGGCATATTCTTGGTATCACCAAGAAAAACGATATTTTCATCAGGAAGCTGTCTGATGAGTTCTCTTACTGTTGTTAAACCACCAAGTCCGGAATCAAAGACACCTATATAACTGTTTCTCATAATGAATTTACGATCTTTTTAAAATGTCTTCCTCTTTCCTCATATCCTGAGTACTGATCAAAGCTGGAAGTCGTAGGCGAAAGAAGTACGATATCACCATCTGTGCCAAGCTGTTTAGCCTGTCTGGTTGCCTGATCAAGATTCTCAACAATGATTGGATCATCTACCAGATCATGAGCTATTCTGTATCCTGCTGCCCCAAAGCCAATGACTTTTTTGACACAACCCAGATGTTTTCTCATTTCACTCATATCGAGACCTTTTTCATATCCGCCTACAAGCAGTATGACACCTTTATCAAAGGAGTCCAAAGCCGTAATAGTTGCATCAGTATTTGTTCCTTTGGAATCGTTATAGTATTTGACACCATCCAGTTCTCTGACAAATTCAATACGGTGTTCTACACCCTTGAAACTGCTGATGGTATCATTGATATCCTTGTTTGAGATACCTAAGGCTTTAGCGGCCATCATGGCAATAATAATGTTCTGTACATTATGTTTACCAACCAGTCTGATATTACTTAATGGCAGAACATTTTCATTATTGATATTGATATAGCCATCTTTCAGGCAGGCATAGGTATTGTCTTTTGTAAGTGAGAATTTTTCGATCTTACAGTTGATCGGATATCTCTTTGTATATTCCTTAAGAATAGGATCATCATCGTTATAGATGAAAAGATCGTCATCTTTCATATTGCGATATACTTCTGTCTTGGATTTATAGTAGGCATCTAAAGAGCCCATGGTTTCAAGGTGATCCGGAGTAAGGTTGATGATCGTAGCGATCTCTGGTCTGAAACGGTCAATATCCACCAGCTGATGATTTGAGATCTCCAAAGAGATATAATAACCCTCATTTTCCATCAGATCATACTGAAGTACCAGTTCACAAAGCGGAGTACCGATATTTCCTCCAACCAGCGCTTTTTCACCAAAGGCTGTCTTAAGCAGTTCATACATGACAGTAGTAGTGGTAGTTTTACCATTGGTACCGGTTATCGCAATGTAATGCTGAGGCTTACTGACATCATAGGCCAGTTCTATTTCGGTAATGATCGGAATATTTCTTTCCTTAAGCCTTTTAACAATCGGTGATACCGGTGGAACGCCAGGATTCTTGATCACCAGATCATAGTCTTTTTCAAAAACCGACATATCCTGATCATAGATCGTTACTCCCAGTGACTCCAGGTGAGCCTTTTCTTCTTCAGAAAGCTCTTTCTTTTCAGAAAGGTATATTTTTGCGTTAAGTTTATGAAGTACATTGATCGCAGCCATTCCCGAACGAGCCAGACCGATGACCAATACTTTTGCGTTTCTGTATTCCATAAATCTAATTCTATCATTATAGTTGACTTATTGGAACTGTTGGTTTTTAATGAAAAATGTGAATGCTAAAGTATCACTAAGTAATCCAAAGGAAGGATACTTCGACGAAGTGTTAGTTGAAGATATCAAAGACAGGAACTGTTTTTCCTATCTCGATAATGAAAATTCACAATGCGAAGTATGTATCTATGAAGACGGTATTATTCTGTTCAGACAAAGTGATGACCACCTGTTGGAACTTCATTTGAGGACCAGTGGCTATGCGAAAATTACAAGCCCTGAAGGAATTTTAAAAATTGAAGTAAAAATTATTGATTTTACTATAAATAGTGATATATTAGTAATGCGGTACCTCATAAATGATGAGGATAGAATTATTGAAATAAGGTATTATTAGGAGTAATAGTTTTATGGCCAGTGCTAAGTCAATGACTGATATCGCATATGATGTTATCTCTAAAAAGAAACGTGCAATCGTCTTTCCGAAGCTTTGGGAAGAAGTATCAAAGATCTATGGTGCTTCCAATGATAAGATTGCTCAGTTCTATTCTGATCTTACTCTCGATTCAAGGTTTGCTTCACTGAAGGATAACAAATGGGATCTGATCGAGCGCAGAAAATTTGCTGAATCTCATGTTGATCTTTCCGAAATCGAATTAGAAGATGATGAACCGGAAGAGACAGAAGATGAAGACGATATCATTATTGATAAAGATGAATATTGAGACTCGAAAGAGTCTTTTTTCTTATATAATGTATCTATGAAATATGTGATTTTTGATTTTAATGGCACTGTTCTTAATGACGTTGATGTGTGTATAAAAGCAGAAAATCTGACGATCGAACACTTTGGTCTGGAGCGAGGACCATTAAGTAAAGACGAGTATCTTCATCTGTTTACGTTTCCGGTAAAAGACTACTATACAAATGTCGGTTTTGACTGGAACAGATACAGCTATGAAGAGGTGGGAAGCTACTGGTTTGACTGGTATTGTAAGCTTAAACCTGAGTATAAGATCTATGATGGTGTCGAAGAAATGCTGATCAGAAATCACGAAAAGGGAAATAGAAATATACTGCTTAGTGCTTCAAGTCTTGTTGAATTAAAGAAACAGTTGGAAGAACTTGGTATCAAAAAGTATTTTGATGAAGTGCTAGGCATCGATAATATCTATGCCGGTTCAAAAGTAAATATTGCCTTGAAATGGATCGCTGATAAGGATCCGGCTGATTGCATGATGATCGGTGATTCTCTGCATGATCTGGAAACAGCCAAAGCTATGGGTGTAGATTGTGTTTTGGTCGCAAAAGGTCATCAGGCTAAAGATGTCCTTACAAAAGAATATGATAAGGTCGTAGATGATATCAGGGAGGTCGAACTTATATGAGGATAGGACAGTCAAAAGATATACATAAACTGGTAGAAGGACGTCCTTTGATCATTGGAGGGGTAAACATTCCCTATGAGAAGGGATTACTTGGCCATTCTGATGCCGATGTGCTCTTGCATGCCATCATCGAATCACTGATTGGGGCAATGGGTTTAAAAGATATCGGTACTCATTTTCCGGATACCGATCCAAAATATAAAGGCATCTCATCGTTACTGCTACTGGATGAAACATATAAGATGCTTAAGGAAAACGGTTATCGGATCGTCAATATCGATTCTCTGATCAATATCGAAAAGCCAAAGATGGCTCCGCATATCGATCAGATGCGCAAAAACATTGCGGAACATCTTCATTGTGATGAGACACAGATCAATGTCAAAGCTACTCGTGGTGAAGGTCTTGGTTTTGTTGGAAGAGGTGAAGGCGTGATCGCCTATGCGGTATGTCTGATCGATGAAGATAAGTAAGACTAAACTTGATGATGCTACATTGAAACAGCTGATCGATCTTTCTTTGATTTGGGAAAAAGAAGAGAATGTTTATGGATATCGAGCCAACAGAAAAGAGGATATTGAAGGAAACGATATCTATATCGCTCAGGAAAATGGAGAAATAATCGGTTATCTGTTTGGTCATGTAGAGAAAGCTGAGAAACTCTCATCGGTAATTCCTTCAGGAAGTAAATGTTTTGAAATAATGGAAATATATGTGAAAAAGGAATACCGATGTAAGGGGATCGGTAAAAAACTGTTTAGCGCTCTTGAAGAGGATAGTGATTGCGATTATCTGATTCTGGCAACGGCCTCAAAGAACTACAAGTCTATCCTTCATTTCTATATTGATGAGATCGGTATGAACTTCCACAGTGCAATGCTATATAAAAAAAGAAACGGTGCAGATTAACTGCACCGTTACTGTTATAATTAGATCTTATTGTCGCAACCTAAGACATCAACGATCTTGTGTTTAACAAGCTGTTTGATGTTTTCTCTTGCTGGTTTGAGATATTCTCTTGGGTCAAACTTTTCTGGATGTTCATTGAAGAACTGACGGATTGTACCAGTCATAGCCAGACGCAGGTCTGAGTCGATGTTGATCTTACAAACCGCCATCTTTGAAGCTTCTCTTAACTGTTCTTCTGGAACACCAACGGCATCAGGCATCTTACCACCGTTTTCGTTGATGATCTTTACCCATTCCTGTGGTACAGATGATGAACCGTGTAAAACGATTGGGAAGCCTGGAAGTCTCTTAGATACTTCTTCAAGAATGTCGAATCTTAGTGGAGGTGGAACAAGGATACCTTCAGCATTTCTTGTGCACTGTTCAGGTTTGAACTTGTAAGCACCATGAGATGTACCGATAGCGATAGCTAATGAGTCACATCCTGTTCTTCTAACGAATTCTTCAACATCTTCAGGTCTGGTGTATGATGAATCTTCAGCAGAAACTTTAACTTCATCTTCAACACCTGCCAGTGTACCTAATTCTGCTTCAACGACAACACCATGAGCATGAGCGTATTCAACGACCTGCTTTGTGATGGCGATATTTTCTTCAAATGGTTTTGAAGAAGCATCGATCATTACAGAAGTGAAACCGTCATCGATACATGACTTACATGTTTCGAAAGAATCACCATGATCCAGATGCAGAACAATTGGAAGTCCTGTCTCTATGCAAGCAGCTTCAACCAGCTTTATCAGATATGTTCTGTTAGCATAAGCTCTTGCGCCTTTGGAAACCTGCAGGATAACAGGAGCGTTGCATTCTTTAGCAGCTTCTGTGATGCCCTGGATGATTTCCATGTTGTTTACATTGAAAGCACCAATAGCATAACCGCCGTTGTAAGCTTTCTCAAACATTTCTTTTGATGTTACTAATGGCATATAAAAATTCTCCTTTTTCTATAATTATTATAGCGCAAAAAACATAGTGTATAATTGATTTATGACATTAAAAGAACAATTACTTAAGGAAAACTATTCGATCGTCGCTTCAAACGGATATTGTTCAAAAGATTCAGGAATAAAGCCTGTAATTATGCGTTTGAACGAGAATCTGCATTTTTTTGATGGACTGGAAGTTGCTGATAAGATCATCGGAAAAGCTTCCGCAATGCTGCTTACTCTTTCTGGTGTAAAGAAAGTATATGCTCATGTACTTTCAAATGCCGGAAAAGATATTTTTGAAAAATATGGCATTGCCTATGAATATGGTGAAATGGTTGATTATATCGTAAACCGTAAAGGCGATGGAATGTGTCCGATGGAAATGACTGTCAAGGATATCGATGATCTTAATGAAGCATATGAGGCTCTTAATAAGAAGATTATGCAGCTTAGAAGTTTATCGGAAAATTAATATTGTATAATCTAGTAGTATGAGTCTTATTGAAGTTAAAGATGTAACATTTTCCTACAATGGCACCAGAAATGCAGTAGATGGTGTCAGTTTTGATATTGAAAAGGGATCTTATGTGACGATCATCGGCCATAATGGTTCTGGCAAATCAACGATGGCAAAACTCATTGCCGGACTTTTGCCGATCAAGAAGGGCAAGATCGTTATTGATGGTGATGAAGTTAACGAAGAAAACATCGCGATGATCCGCAATAAGCTTGGTATCGTCTTTCAGAATCCGGATAACCAGTTTATCGGTTCAACAGTAAAAGATGATATAGCCTTTGGCTTGGAAAATAAGATGGTCGAATCTGAAAAGATGCCAGCTATCATTGAAGAATATGCCAATAAGGTTGGCTTAAGTGCTTTTCTGAATTATGAACCTCAGAATCTTTCCGGAGGACAGAAACAGCGTGTTGCGATTGCCGGAATCCTGGCAATGCATCCTAGTATCCTGATCTTTGATGAAGCAACTTCCATGCTTGATCCAAAAGGAAAGAAAGAGATCAAACAGCTGATGTATGAACTTTCCGGTGATGATGAGATCACGATCATTTCCATAACTCATGATATAGAAGAAGTATTGCAGTCTGATGATTGTATCGTTTTGAATAAAGGCAAGATCTTTATGCATGGAAAACCTGAAGCAGTCTTTAAAGAACCGGAGAAGCTAAGAGAGATCGATCTTGATATTCCTTTTGTGGAACAGACCAGAGAAGCTTTTGGTAAATATAAGATCAGACTTAAATCAGATGATTTGAAAGGAATGGTGGATGAATTATGCCGATATCGTTCAAATCACTAAGCTATATATATAATAAGGACATGCCTTATGCACATAAGGCTCTTGATAATATCAATCTTGATATTAAAGAAGGTGTCATAACTGCCATTATTGGTGAAACCGGTTCGGGAAAATCAACTTTAGTTGAACATCTCAATGCCTTGCTTCTACCAGATGAAGGCAGTCTGCAGATACTTGATTATGAGATTGTAGCTGGTGTAAAACAGAAGTTTCTTAAGCCATTACGTAAAGATGTCGGACTGGTCTTTCAGTTTTCAGAGTATCAGTTATTTGAAGAAACAATCATTAAAGATGTAGCCTTTGGTCCGCTTAATTTCGGTTTTGCTCCTGAAGAAGCGATCAAAAGAGCAGCTGAGGCACTAAAACTGGTAGGCATCGATCAGTCACTTTTTGAGGTATCACCATTAGAGATATCCGGTGGGCAGAAACGAAGAGTTGCAATTGCCGGAATCATTGCCTGTGATCCAAAGATCATCGTTCTCGATGAACCGACAGCCGGACTTGATCCTCAAGGAGCAAAAGAGATCATCTCACTGTTTGTAAATCTTAACAGAAAGCTTAATAAGACGATCATCATCGTTTCACATGATAACGAGATGGTCTATAACTATTGCGAAGAGACAGTAGTTCTTTCTCATGGAAAGATCATGTATCATGGTAAAACTACTGATCTGTTTGCTGATAAAGAAAAGCTCAAGGAGTTCAATCTTCTTGAACCGCAGATCGTTGAATTAAAGAATATGCTTATTGAAAAAGGCTTTAAGATATCTTCAGAAGCCCGTACGATCGAGATGATCGCCAAAGAGGTGGCAGGGCAGGTGAAAAGATGAATAACCTGGTTTTTGGTAAATACATACCTATCGATTCACTTATTCACAGACTTGATCCGCGAGCTAAGCTGATCGGTCTTTTCCTGATGATCGCAGCTGTCTTTATTCCAAAGAGCTGGATCGCCTTTCTGGTAATAGGAGTAATGATTGCTATCGCCTTACTTCTGGCAAAAATCGGTATCAAGATGATCGTTCAGTCATTTAAACCGATGATAGTCATGCTGTTGTTTCTGATGCTGATAAACTCATTGAGTATCAAGACGGGATATGTATTATTCTCAATCGGTACATTTGATGTATATTCTGATGCTATATTCAATACGCTGTTTGTGATCGTCAGACTCCTGCTGATGATTTCGATCACGACTTTACTTACCGCTACTACAAATCCTTTGGATCTGACATTAGGAATTGAATGGATGTTGAAACCTTTACAGGTCGTTCATTTTCCAGCTCACGAAGTAGCGATGATGGTATCAATAGCCTTACGTTTCATTCCAACAATCATCGAAGAGACAATGAGAATCATGAATGCCCAGAAATCACGTGGTGTTGATTTTGAAAATGGCAAGTTATCAGAAAAGATCTCAGCTATTCTTTCTCTGATTGTTCCATTATTCTCGGTGGCGTTTGAAAGAGCTTATGAACTGGCTGATGCCATGGAAGCCAGAGGATATGTTCCTGGTGCTCAAAGAACAAGATATCATGTTCTGAAATTCAATTTCCTTGATTATCTGTTTATTTTTATCTGTCTGCTGGTCATGGTCTTCAGCATTCTGTCCAGATTCTATCTATGAGATATAAGATCACAATTGCCTATGATGGCCGTAACTATGCCGGTTTTCAATCACAGAAAAACGCTCTTGCTATCCAGGATGTTATAGAAAATGTACTGAAAAGGATCTTTTCGGAAAAGATCAGGATCGTCATGTCTTCCCGAACGGATGCCGGTGTCCATGCCAAGGGACAGGTCTTCCATTTTGATTCAGAAAAGGTCAAGGAAGCAGGAAAACTGAAGTTTTCCATGAATGGTCTTTTGCCAAAAGACATTCATGTTCTGAAAGTGGAAAAAGTATCAGATAAATTTCATGCCCGCTATTCCGTCAAGAAGAAGACCTATGAATATCTGATCAATATTGGTGAATATGATGTCTTTCTGAATGGCTATGCCTATCAGTGCTTCTACAAACTGGATGTCGATCTGATGAAAAAAGGAGCTGAACTGCTCAAAGGAAGACACGATTTTTCTTCCTTCAATACTTCAAGTCTTAAGGAATATCCTGATCAGGTTAGAGTGATCAGTGAGTTTTCAATCGCCAGGAAAAAGGATATGCTAAAGATCAGAGTTACCAGTACTGGTTTTCTAAGAAACATGGTCAGGATCATGGTGGGAACTCTTATCGATCTGGGCAGAGGACTTAAAACTCTGGAAGATATCGAAGAAATGTTGGAGAGACCATGTAAAACCACGAGACGTTATAACGCCGATCCCAATGGACTTTATTTGCTGAAAATATTCTATTAAAATAAACCTATGAACAGAAAAATTGCGAGAACGATACCAATTATTGAGATGCTGATTGCGATCATCATGTATTTTACTGTTGCTTATCAGTTTGATAATGATCCTATCATCATGAAGATATTGCCGCATACCGATTTTGAGGCAACTCTTTTGCGTCTTTCAATATATATCATTCCTGGTTTAAATATTATCAGCAGCATATTTGCGATAACTTTCAATACCAGAGGTATACTTATCTTTGCTGGGGTGGTAGAGATCCTTAGCGGTATCCTTACTCTTTACTACCAAGGTAAAAGTGTTCTGATGAATGTAATGGGTATCATCATGATCGTACTGGGAGCTTTGTTTATTATTGTTATCCTCACGATTAGAGACCTAAAAAAATAATATGTTGAAATATAAAAACACAAAAAAAGCCTTTAAAACAAGGCTTTTAATTTGATAATGGTGCCGACTATAGGACTTGAACCTACCACCTACGCGTTACGAGTGCGTTGCTCTACCTGATGAGCTAAGTCGGCTTATACTTTGTAGGTATATTCCCCCAGCAATTCTATCGCTTTTGCACCATAAAAATCAATTGCAGAATCGATCTTTCTGATCTTTTCCCGGAAGCACTCATCACAGATCTGATCGACGATTTTAGCTTCTGCTTCAAATACTCCATCATCAAGTATCTTCTTGAACATGATACTGCATTTATCTGAATAGAAACATGTACAGATTATTCCAATGATTGGATCTTCTCCGTTATTGTTCTCATGTTTCTGAATCATCTCCAGATATCTTCTGGCAGAATTCATATCTTCTTCTTTATCGGCTATTCTTTTATTGAACTTGTAATCATTTTTATTGGAATTGATGAATTGTTCACCATAGTAAAGACTGTCAGTTATATTCCTTTTGCTTTTGGTTGAATCGATTCGGGCAACATAAAGCCTGCCATACTTGTCTAAAGAACTGTACATCTTTTTTTCTTCATCGCTTAAAAAAGCACTTACTGTTTCAGGATCTTCTGATGATATCTTCAGAATGCCATATTCATTGAGTTTACTTGCTTCGTGGTCATTAAGAAGAAGTTCATAAGAATTCAGATCCTTGCTTTTACGATAACCAAGCTTTTTCAGATTTTCATCAATGAGTCTGTTTTCAGATGAGACCTGAGGTTCAATAATGATTTTTTTGACGTTCTTATTCTTCATGTAATCAACGATCTGAGAATGGAACTGATTAAAAGAGTCATTATCGTAATAATTTATAAGATAGCCATGTGGTGCATAGGCGACATATCTGTTAAAAAGAAAGCCTTCCTTCTTGATCAGAAACATGGAAAGACCAACACATGAACCCAGATCATCTGTAGCTTCAATAAAAACAGGGTTATACTCATCCCTGATCATATAGTCTGCCCAATATGATGACTGGTAGATGGTTGAATCGGGTTCTGCCAGCATCAGTAAATTGAATTTGTCTACATCAATTTCATGTAGTTTCATATCATTATTATAATATAATTCCTTCTATATTTTTAAGCAGTGAAGTTTCATCGTTTCTTATCTGTTTCTGATGAACTTTTTCCAAGAGTATGTTTTTGACCTGAGTTATCTGATTAGCTGTATAGCCAAAACTTCCGATCTGTTCACCTGTGATCCTGAGATTGGAGATATCGGTGATATAGTCTTTAAGTTCCTCGTATCTGTTTTCAAGATCAATATGATGATATTCTTCCAAAAACTGCAGGATCTGTTTTTCATTGATGGAAGAAAGAGCACAAATAAAATCATAATCATCATAGATATCGATCTTGGCAGAATGTTTTAAGGCGTTAATCAGTTCACTTTGCTTCTTAGAATACCTTAATTCAAGCAAATCGACATCTTTATCGATCAGTAAATAAGCCAGGGCAAACATATTATTTGAAAAATCATTTATCTTTCTTTCGACATGTCCAAAAGGAACAAACTCATTAAAGATCGGCAGATATTCATTGATGATTGCAAAAGCGTTTTCATTATCAAGAATTTTTAAAAGCTCATCGTTTTTTCTTTCGGCCGAGATATATGATAAGAGATGCTTTGATGAAAATAGGGCATCTCTGGTCTTTTCTTCGATTCTAAAATTGAGCTTACTGCTGAAACGCAAAGCTCTTAAGATCCTTAAGCCATCTTCGTTGAAACGACTTTCAGGATTGCCTATGCATCTGATAAGTCTGTTATTAAGATCATCCAGGCCTCCGAAATAGTCTATCAGCTCATCTCTTTGATCCAGACACATGGCATTGATAGTGAAATCTCTTCTTTTCAGATCATCTTTTAATGAGCCGGTAAAAAATATTTCTTCAGGATGACGATGATCAAGATATTTTCCTTCGGAACGGAATGGTGTTATTTCGATCTCATCATTTCCAATGAGCACACGGATCGTTCCGAATTTTTTGCCGATATCATAAACCCGGTAAGAAGAAAACAGCATTTTTATCGCATTGGGGTCGGCATTAGTCGTAACGTCAAAATCGTTGATCTTCTGATCAAGCAACAGACTTCTGACAGCTCCACCTACCAGATATGCTTCATATCCGCCGTTTTCCAGGATATTTAAAGCTGTTTTTATATTTTCCGGGATTATTATCACGTTTTAATTATATTATGCTTATTTTGTTTTTAGTTTATCTTTTAATGTGATAGAATTAATACGTTTAAAAATAAGAAAGAAGAGAAAAGATGAAAGAAGTATTTGATTTTGACTTCTATGGTCGTAAGTTAAGCGTCGAGACTGGAGAAGTCGCAAAACAGGCTGGAGGGTCTGTTCTGGTAAGATATGGCGATACAGTTACACTTTCAACTGCATGTGCCTCAAGTGTTGCGAAAGACACAGATTTCTTCCCACTTACAGTTTCTTTTGAAGAAAAACTGTATTCAGTAGGAAAGATTCCTGGAGGTTTCTTAAGAAGAGAAGGAAGGCCTTCAGAACACGCTACATTAACTGCAAGACTGATCGATAGACCGATCCGTCCATTATTCGCTGAAGGCTTCAGAAATGAAGTTCAGGTCGTTAATACCGTTATGTCAACTGACACTGACTGTTCACCAGAAATGGCAGCAATGTTTGGTGCTTCGCTGGCACTTTGCATTTCCAACATTCCTTTTGATGGTCCGATTGCTGGTGTTAAAGTTGGTTACATTGATGGAGAATTTGTTGTAAACCCAACTGTTGAACAGGCTTCAAGATCTCTGATCGATCTGACAGTTGCAGGTACTAAGGAAGCTTTAAACATGGTCGAAGCTGGAGCTCACGAAGTAAGCGAAGATCTGATGCTGGATGCATTGATGTTCGGTCATGAGAAAGTTAAAGAACTCTGTGAGATGGAAGAACAGATCATTGCCAAGGTCGGCAAGGAAAAGATGGAAGTTGTTCTTTATGAAATCGATCCACAGGTCAAGGAATATGTCAATGCCAATGGTAAGAGCAGACTGGAAGCAGCTGTTTCCATCCATGACAAACTTGAATCATACGCTGCTCAGGAAAACATCACTAATGAAATGAAGGAACATTTCGCTAATGATACAAGTCTGAGTGAAAAAGAAGCAGATAAACTGGTTAAACAGACAAATGAATACTGCACTGAGATCATTGCCAATGAAGTCAGAAGACTGATTTCAGAAGAAAAGATCAGACCTGATGGCAGAGCACTTGATGAAATCAGACCTCTTGATTCACAGGTTGACCTCTTACCAAGAGTTCATGGTTCAGCTTTATTTACCCGTGGACAGACACAGGTTATGTCAGTCACTACATTAGGTCCTTTAGGCGATAATCAGATCGTTGACGATCTTACTGAAATCGAAGAAAAGAGATTCATGCATCAGTACAACTTCCCACCTTACTGTGTTGGTGAAGTTGGCAGAATGGGTACTCCAGGAAGAAGAGAGATCGGTCATGGTGCCCTGGGTGAAAGAGCACTCTTACAGGTCATTCCTTCAGAAGAAGAATTCCCATATGCAATCAGAACTGTTGCGGAAGTACTGGAATCTAACGGTTCTAGTTCACAGGCTTCAATCTGTGCCGGTACAATGTCTTTGATGGCTGCTGGTGTTCCTATCAAGGCTCCTGTTGCCGGTGTTGCAATGGGTCTGATCACTACTGGTGATAACTATTCTATCCTTACTGATATTCAGGGTATGGAAGATCACTATGGTGATATGGACTTCAAGGTTGCCGGAACAAGAGAAGGTATCACAGCCTTACAGATGGATATCAAGTGTAAAGGTATTACAAAACAGATCTTCAAGGAAGCATTAGCTCAGGCACATAAGGGCAGAATGGAAATCCTTGATAATATGGCTACCGCAATTGCTGAACCTAGAAAAGAAGTCAGCAAGTATGCTCCTAAGATGGTCACATTCACAATTCCTACTGATAAGATCAGAGAAGTTATCGGTACAGGTGGTAAGACCATTAACGAAATCATTGAACAGTGTGATCAGGTCAAGATCGACATCGATGATGATGGCAAGGTAGTTATCTATCATACTTCTAAGGAAGCTATTGAAAAGGCTAAGGCTATGATCGATGACATTACCAGAGAAGCTAAAGTTGGTGAGGTCTATGATGCAACTGTAGTCAGACTTGAAAAATTCGGCGCTTTCGTCGAACTGTTCAAGGGTCAGGATGCATTGTTACATGTTTCCAAGATCAAACATGAAAGAGTTGATAAACCTGAAAGTGTTCTCAAGATCGGTGACAAGATCAAAGTCAAAGTCATGGAAATAGATGAAAAAGGCAGAGTTAATGTTTCTGCCAAGGAACTTCTTCCTAAACCTGAAAAGAAAAAAGAAGAAAAGAAGGAAAACAAGGAAGAAACAGTCGAAGTAAAGGAAGAGCCAAAAGAAGAAAAGAAACATTTTGGTGAAATAAGATTCTTCGGCAAGAAATAATCTAAAAAAATAATCAGTATCATTTGATACTGATTATTTTTTTTATTCAATTATTTCGATGTCATGAGGATAATGATTTAGTACTTCACATCCTTCATCTGTTACGATTACCAGATCTTCGATTCGACAGCCCATGGTTTGAGGATCATATATTCCCGGTTCGATCGAGAAGATGTTGTCTGTTTCGCAAGGATCTGTAAACGCAGAAGATACATCGCCATATTCATGATCTTCAATACCGATGAAGTGGCCCAGACGATGAGTAAAATACTTGCCATAACCACCGTTCTCAATCACATCTCTTGCTGTCTTGTCGATATCACACAGTCTGACACCTTTTCTGACAAACTTTTCCGCATCCTCATTGGCTTTGCGCACCAGATTGTAGATCTTTTCCTGTAACTCATCTGGTTTTTTCCGGAAGAAGAAGGTCCTGGTCATGTCAGAACAGTATCCTTTGTATTTACATCCTACATCGATCAATACGACATCACCAACCTTAAGTTTTGTTTCATCTGGCATGTGGTGTGGATCGGCAGCATTTAAGCCAAACGCCACGATCGGTTCAAAGGAATAGTCTTCAGCTCCCAAGCTCTTGTAGATATCCAGAAACTGATCAGCCATCTGTTTTTCACTGATGCCTTCTTTGGCCAGCGATTTAAAGATCGCCATGGCCTGATCGTTTATCTGAGAAGATTTTCTCATCAGCTGTTTTTCTTCTTCATCTTTGACCGCTCTGGTTTTGTCAACACAGATCGAGCCATCCACAAAGCTTTTGGCGATTTTGTTGTTGATCATTGGCAAGAGAAAACGTGCAGCCAGATTCTTATCGACTCCTACGATCCAGTCTTTATTTATGTATTTTGTTAAGAGTTTCGTAAGATCATCGGTATCGGAATAGGAAATTAGTTTTAATCCTTCTGTTTCTTCAAAAGGAAACAGGATATTCAGAAACAGTGAAACATCACCGTTTTTATTTATCAGTAATCCTAAAAATCTTTCTCCTGGATGTATCCATCTGTTGATGAGGTAATATATCGCATTTGGATCACTTATCAGCAGTGCATCCCTATCTTCCATTTTTGCTATGACACGGTTTATTCTTTCTTTATTCATCATTATTTCCCCCAATTTATTTTACTTCTTTTTACCGTATAATAGATGTATGCGAATGAGAAAAAAGAAATGGGTAACGCCTTTTCTGGAAAATGAAGAAAACTATCTGGTTGAGGATCTTTTACATATCGAAAGTGAAAAGCCTGTCTATATCGAAATAGGGATGGGTATGGGAGATTTCATTACCCAATCGGCTGCACTTCATCCTGATGTTTTATATATCGGTCTGGAAAAAGTAGAGACTTGTGTTGCCAGAGCGATCAAAAAAGCACAGGATCTTAAGCTTGAAAACTTTAAAGTCATGCTTAAGGATGCTGATAAGATCGATGAACTGTGTAAACCCAATAGTATCGATCTGATCTATCTTCATTTTTCTGATCCCTGGCCTAAGAAACGCACTCATAAGCGTCGTCTTACTTATCTGCCTTTTTTAAAGAAATACGAAACTATTCTCAAGGATAAGGGTATCCTGATCTATAAAACCGATAATGAATCGTTCTTTGATGATTCGCTTGAATACTTCAAGGAATCATCGTTCGTTCAGCTTGAAACAGACCGGAACTATTATCGGGAAGGCGAGCCAATGACGGCTTATCAGGAAAAATTTGTCAATGAAGGCAAGCCCATCTTCTATGCTAAATATCAGATTGATAAGGTATAATTAAAAGAGTATGAAATTGATTAGAAAGATTATTTGTGTTGCTCTGATCCTTTTGATGACGGGATGTGGCAGTGCTAAACACTATACAGCATATACGATATATCCGATCGGTTATCTTCTGAACAGGATCGGTGGAAACAGGATCGAAGCGGTTTCGATCCAGAATAAACAGCTTGTCCAATGTGCCAATCTGGTTGAGAACTATGATGAGATCGTTTCAGATTCATCAGTTCTGTTTCATATTGGTAATCTTGAACCATATATGGATCTTTATGATGATGAGATCAAAGAAAAAGGTATTGATCTTGCCGCTGGCGATCTGTCAGTGCTGAACTGTCTTTATGAGTATAAGCGCTATACACCGGTTGTTGTTGATGGTAAGGTCTCATATGTTGAAGGACCATATTATGAAGGAGATATCTTCAATGAGATCGATGTCTATGATCTGGATCCATTTATCTGGCTTTCTCCTAGTGGCATGTATTGCATGGCTAAGGATGTCTATGAGTATCTTTCCAACAACTATGTTGAACAATCATCTTATTTCACTGAAAACTATGAACAGGTAGCTGATGAACTGATTGCGCTTGATGCTTCCTATCAGGCTCTGGCAACCAGACTTGTCAAGGAAAACAAGACGATCAAATTTGTATCTATGACCGGGTCGTTTGGCTGCTGGCAGAAGGATTTCGGTTTTCAGGTCTATCCTGTCTGTCTTTCCAAATATGGAGCACTTCCAAGTGCTGCGCAACTGGAACTTATCAAGACCAGGATCAAGAATGATGAAGTCAAATTTATCGCATATGAGCCAAATATGCCTGAAGAAATGGTAACTCTGATGAATCAGCTTGAAGAAGAGCTTGGCTTAAAGAGAATCACTTTACGTAATATCTCATCACTTACAACTAATGAATCAGAATCAGGAAAGGATTATCTTTCCCTGATGTATGAAAATCTCAGTGTTCTGGAAAGCATTGCGACTTCAGCAAGTGTTGCTCCAGTTGAGGAAGAGGAATAATGAAACTGCTACTGATCGATGGAAACTCTGTACTGTTCAGAGGCTTCTATGCTACGTGTTATGGAAATATCATGAAAACAAGTAAGGGCGTATACACCAATGCTGTATACGCTTTTGCCAATATGCTGAATAAGGCGATCAAGACGATTGAACCGGATTATTGTGTTGTGGCTTTTGATAAAGGAAAACACACTTTCAGACATGACATTGCCAGTGACTATAAGGCCGGTCGTAAAGAAACTCCGGAAGAACTTGTTGGTCAGTTCCAGCTGGTCAGAGAGATGCTTGAAGCCTACAATGTTCCTTATCTTGAATATGACTCTATTGAAGCAGATGATATCATTGGATCTTTAGCCAAGAAATACAACATGGAGACCTGTATCCTTTCTTCTGATCGCGATATGCTTCAGCTGATTGATGATACAACAAGTGTCTATGTGATGAAGAAGGGAATGTCCGATATCGCCAGAATGGATGAAAAGGCCTTAAAGGAAGAATATGGACTTAAACCTTATCAGATCATTGACTATAAGGGACTGGCTGGTGATAAATCTGACAACATCAAAGGTGTTGAAGGTGTTGGAGAAAAGACAGCAGTAAAATTACTTAATGATTATGATACTTGTGAAGGTATTTATGAAAACATTGACAGTATAAAAGGAAAACTTCAGGAAAAACTGATCAGAGATAAGGATTCCTGTTTCCTATCCAAGAAACTGGCTACTATCAAGACAGATGTTGAGATCGATAAGGATCTGGATGAGTTCAAACTCTCGATCAACGAGGAAGAACGCAATTCTTTCTTTGACAAATATGAAATGTATTCTTTGATCAGAGTTTCTAATAATAAAGAAAAAAAGAAGCAGGTCAAAGGATCGGTGGTAAAAAAGATATCGGCTGATCTTCTTAAAGATGAGACGGTGGTATACATAGTTTCTGATGAATTCTCATATTACGAAAGAAAGATCTTTGGTCTGTGTTTTGGAAATGAAAACAAGCAGGAATATATTGCGTTAAGTGATCTGAAAAATGACAGTTCTGCTTTAGCGTATCTTGTTTCAGATAAGAAAAAGGTCGTCTTTGATCTTAAACCTTTTTTACATGCGTTTGCCTATAACGATCTTAAGATCTCGAAAGAAGTCGATGATGTCTATCTTATGTGCTTTTTATCGAACAACTATAATACTGATCTGAAAAGTATCATCATAAACTATGGTGGAGGATCGATAAGTGACCTCAAGGAAATAGTAGGAACAGAGAAGAAACCATTAGACACTGATGATGAAACGTTATCAGCTTATGCCTGTGAGATCGTCATGAATCTTTCTATGATCTATAAAAAGGTCAAGGAAGAACTCAAACAGAAGGAGATGGAACATCTCTATAACGATATCGAACTGCCACTTGTCTATGTCCTTTATGATATGGAGGTCACGGGTGTTCATTGCGATGTCAAGGAACTTGATGAGATTGCCAATAATACAAAGAAAAAGATTGATGTACTTGAGAAAAATATCTATAAATCAGTAGGTCATGAGTTCAATATCTCATCACCAAAACAGCTTTCGGAAGTCCTTTATGGTGAACTGCAGCTACCGGATCTCAAGAAAGGATCAACTAATGCCGATATCCTTTCCAAGCTCAGTAATTACCATCCGGTTGTATCTGATATCCTTGAATATCGTAAATATACCAAACTGTATTCGACTTATGCTGAAGGATTAAAAAAATATATCAATTCCGAAGGAAAGATCCATACAATCTTTTCCCAGATGATCACTCAGACTGGCAGATTATCTAGCTATGATCCAAATTTACAGAATATATCAGTAAGAGATGATGAAGGAAGAGAAATCAGAAAAGCTTTTAAACCTCAAAAAGGTTGTGTATTCATCAGCTCGGACTATTCGCAGGTTGAATTGCGTGTTCTTTCTTCTCTGGCAAATGAAGAGAAGATGATCGAAGCATTTAACAGTGGTATTGATATTCATACCAAAACGGCAATGGATGTCTTTGGTTTAAAGAAGGAAGAAGTAGATGATACGATCAGAAGACATGCCAAGGCAGTCAATTTTGGTGTAGTTTATGGTATCTCAGATTTTGGCCTGGCTAATCAGACTCAGCTGTCATTCAAAGATGCCAAAAAGTTTATTGATGATTATTTCCTCACTTATCCAAATATCAAGAAATATCTGGATGAGCAGGTTGAGTTCTGTAAGAACAACGGTTATGTCAAAACGATGCTTAATCGCAGAAGATATATCAATGAGATCAATGACAGAAACTATATGATGCGCGAATTTGGCAAGCGTGCGGCAATGAACGCCACGATACAGGGCAGTGCTGCTGATCTGATCAAGATCGCGATGAACAGAGCTTATAACAGACTGAAAGAAGACAAGATGAAAGCTAAACTGATACTTCAGGTTCATGATGAACTGATCTTTGAAGTACCGGAAGATGAGATAGAAAAAATGAAAGAAATAATACCAGAGATCATGTCTAATGCCTATAAGATGAAGACCAGACTGGATTCTTCTTTGGCGATCGGCAAAGACTGGTACGAGGCCAAATAATGCCAGAACTTCCTGAAGTGCAGACAGTCCTTGATACCCTGGAAACAAAGATCAAAGACTGTAAGATCGAAAAGATCAAAATCATCTATAAACCGATTGTCAGCTGTAATGAGACAACATTCAAAAGAAAACTGCTCAATCAGCATTTTCGCAGTTTCAAAAGAAGGGGTAAATACCTGCTTTTTGAAATGGATGATATTACACTGGTATCACATCTGAGGATGGAAGGAAAATACTTCATTCTGGATGAAAGTGTCCCGTTAAGTAAACACGACCATGTGATATTCTATCTCGATAATGGTAAACAGCTTCGCTATAATGACGTCAGAAAATTCGGCAGGATGGAACTGATTGAAAAGAAAGATGATTATTCAGACTTTAAGGATCTGGGTCCGGAACCATTTTCTGATAAATTCAGTGTCAGTTACTGTAAAGAATATCTAAAGGATAAAAAAGGACCAATTAAGCAGACACTGCTGGATCAGAGTTTTGTTGCAGGTATCGGCAATATCTACGCCGATGAGATCCTGTTTGCGATAAAGGTCGATCCTCGAACACCATCAGATAAACTGAATGATCAGGATCTGAAGAATCTGATCAGATCGACCAGAACAATTCTGAAAAAAGCAATAAAAGCCGGTGGTACAACAATCCGTTCATATACCTCTTCATTAGGGGTAACAGGACGTTTTCAGCTTTCACTCAAGGTCCATACGATGAAGAATTGTCCTGAGTGCGGTGCTGAGATCATCAAGACAGTCGTTGGTTCTAGAGGTACATACTACTGTCCTGTTTGTCAGAAAGGACGCTGATGAAAATAGCGATAAGCGGATCTATCGGTTCTGGCAAAAGTATGGCTTGTGAGTATCTGAGAAGCAAGGGTTTTGACGTCTTTGATTGTGACAGAGAAAACAGTATTCTGTTACAGAAAGGCCAAGAGGGCTATAAACAGGTTAAGGAAGCCTTTCCTGAAGCTTTCGCAGATAATGAACTTGATAAGAAGATCCTTTCTGATCTGGTCTTTTCAGATGATAAAAAACGGAAAAAACTCGAAGAGATCATGCATCCGCTGATCTTAAAGAAAATGATGGAAAGAAAAGATGATCCGCTGTTTGCGGAAGTTCCATTACTGTTTGAAAGCGGCTGGGAAAAGTATTTTGATCGCAATCTTCTGATCGTTGTCGATGAAAAGATCGCAATCGAAAGGCTGATTGAAAGAGGCCTGGATAAAAAAGAAGCTAAAAGACGACTGAAGGCTCAGATGAGCGTGGTTGAAAAGATTAAAAGGGCAGACAAAATCATATATAATAATGATAGTCTTTCTGATCTGTATCGCCAGATCGATGAGTGGTTGAAAGAAATTCTATGTTAGGCAAGGATTTTTATAAAACAGAAGTTAATGCAGAATTGTCAAATGAGAGATTAAAATCTCTTATCTTTTTCTATAGACCAATGATCGGCAATGATGCTTTGATCCTGTATCAGTATCTGGTACTAAATGGAAACAGATACAGCTACTCTGAACTTAATGAACTGCTCAGCAGAATAAATATCTCAGTTGATCAGTTTGAAAATCTGTGTTCAAAACTCAATGAATATCGGCTGCTTAAAACACTAAAAAAAGATAACTATTATATTTTTATCGTCAATGAAGCTTTAAGTATGAAAGAATTCGTTAAGGATAGTATTCTGGTGAGGGATTTTATTCTGAAGACCTCAGGAGAACACTATCAGCAGCTGATAGCCGGTCTCTATAATGAAGATTCATATGCCGGTTTTGAAGATGTTTCTGAGACACTTTCACTTGATGATCTTAATTCCTGGAGTATGTCTGATGAACAATATATCACCGCTCCAAGCAAGACAGATAGTTATGATTTCAATACACTGTTTGATGTGAATGTCTTCTTAAAAGATATTTCAACCAATCTTTTACCGATGAAATTCAGAACCAGGGACAACATGAAAGAGCTTGCTACACTGGCTGATCTTTATAATATTTCCTATGATAAGATGCGAACATTTTTACCACGTATCGCTTCGCTTGATTCTGATGAGCTTGATCTTAAACAGTTGCGTTATCTATGTATGCGCGCAAAGAATGATTATCAAAGAACAGCACAGGATCAATATGATGTACCATGTTTACAGTATCTGATGTCTTTATTTGATGGTAAGGAACTTACTGACTACGACAAGAAGATAATCTATAATCTGTCAAATCATTATCATCTGAGTGCACCGGTCATCAATGTCTTATTGTCATATTGTCTGAAAAATTGCGACAACAGACTGATCGAAAAATATATCTATGCAGTTGCAGCCGATCTTCATCGCAACGATATTACGACTTCCGAAGCTGCTTTACAAAGACTTGCGATCAATAATAATCACAAGGACAGAAAAGAAGATAAGATTCCGGTATATGATACCAGTTCCAATACAATCATGTCAGAATCAGAAGAGGAGCAGTTATTAAGACTGATGGGTAGAAAATGAAAGAGATAGAACTGATCAAGAATGATAATGAGATAAATGATCTCATTAAAAATAATGGACTGTCTGATAAATATGTTGAAGAACATCTCAGTGTTTTTATGCGTGTTTATCAGTCAAGAGAAAAATGTAAGGACTGTAAAGGTTTATCGATGTGTAATCAGCTTTCCAGGGGACAAAGACTCTCACTTAATTATGAAGGGGTTCTTCTGGAAGAGATTGAATTCTGTGAATATGCTCTGGCAAAGCGTAAAAAAGAGAAACTGCTTTCAAAATATGCCTATTGTGATATTGCACCAAATCTAGTAGATCTGGATCTGAATAATGTTGAATATACTGAAGATCAGAAACAGCTTTATCTGAAACTGGCGGCTATCCTTCATGGGCTCAGTGATCGCGGTTTATTTATAAGCGGTGATCTGGGAGTAGGAAAGACCTATCTGTGTACCGCTTTAGCCAATTCACTGGTAAAACAAGGAAAGAAAGTAGCCTTTGTGAAAGTAGCTAATTTCTTCAATGAAATGAAATCGTTCTTTGGATCCAATTCAGAACAGATCGATCGTAATATCGCCATATTGAAGAATGTTGAATATCTGTTTCTGGATGATATCGGTTCAGAAAGTGTTTCTGAATTTGTCAGGGATGATATTCTGTTCAGGATACTGGATTATCGTCTGGAGAATAAACTGATTACGATCTTTACTTCAAATCTCAATAAAGAGGAACTGCTGAAACACTATCAGTATGATCGTAAGGAAAAATCAAATCTGATGAATGCAAGAAGATTGTTGGAAAGAATAGATATCATGACAGACAATTATGTCATGTCGGGCAAAAATATGAGGAGGGTTTAACTATGCTTAGAAAAATCGGAATTCTGACATCAGGAGGTGACTCTCCTGGAATGAATGCGGCTATCAGAGCCGTAACCAGATCAGCTCTTACAAAAGGTATTGAAGTCGTCGGTATCAGAGATGGCTATCGTGGTCTGGTTGAAGGAAACTATGAGAATTTTACCAGCAGCTCTGTTTCTGAAACTATGTCAAGAGGCGGAACGATCCTTGGATCCGCAAGACTTCCGGAGTTCAGTGAAGAAGCTGTCATGATGAAGGGCGTTGAACAGTTAAAAACTGCAGGTATTGATGCGCTGGTAGTTATTGGAGGTGATGGTACCTATAGAGGTGCTGATGCACTTACCAAGAAAGGTGTAAACTGTATAGCCTTACCAGGAACCATCGATAACGATATCGAAGGAACAGATGCGACGATCGGTTTTGATACGGCTTTAACTACGATTGTTGAATGTGTCGATAAACTGCGTGATACTTCCAATTCTCATCATCGCTGTTCGGTTGTAGAAGTTATGGGTAACCGTTGTGGTGACCTGGCAATCTATTCTGGCATATCGTGTGGCGCAGAAATATTGATCACACCTGAAACAGGATATGATGAAGAAGCTGTTTTGGAAAAACTCAGATATCTGGAAAAGAAAGGCAAAAATCATGCGATCGTAATCGTTTCCGAAAATGTCTGTGATGTTAAATCACTGGCACAGAAGATCACGAATGTTACCGGATTCTCTGGCACAGCTACGATCTTAGGTCATATACAGCGTGGTGGTTCTCCAACTCCGGTAGATAGAGTTCTGGCTTCCCGAATGGGCGCAAAGGCCGTAGATCTGCTGGTAGAAGGAGTGGGAGGACATTGTGTCTGCATCAAGAATAATACGATCACTTCGATGCCGATCAGTGAATGTGTTTCGCTTCCAAGAAGCAGTCGAAAAGAATTCTATCGTCTCTTTGATAAACTTGTCTAACATAAAAGCAGTTCATACGAACTGCTTTTATTATGCTTTCTTTATGGCATCGACATGATTGAGGATGACCGGTATGACGATCGGGTTACGATTTGTCTTTTCATACAGGAAAGGCTCAAGCGTGTTTTTGATACAGTTTTTGAGATCGCCAAATGTCACTTTCTGTTTCATGGCATTCTTTAACGATTCATAGACCAGCATTTCAGCTTCTCTGATCAGAGTCTGTGATTCTTTCAGATAGACAAAGCCTCTGGAAACAATACCAGGTCGGCATAGGATCTTATTTGTACGAGAATCAATACATACAACAACCGCAACAAGGCCATTATCAGCCAGAATCTTACGATCTTTTAATACAGAAGTTGAAAGACCGGAAATATCATTGCCATCAACATAGATCGCATCAGTCTGGATTCTGGTGTTGGATCTGTATACTTCTCCTTCGTGTAATACCAGAGCATCTCCATTGGCACAGATGAAACAGTTTTCTCTAGGAATACCGGTTTCAACTGCTGATTCCGCATGCAGTTTAAGCATCTTGTATTCACCATGCATCGGCATGAAGTATTTTGGTTTAATCAGCTGAAGCATCAGCTTCTGTTCCTCTTTGGATGCATGTCCTGTGGTATGCAAGGAAGTCAGGGCGGAGTTTTCCAGAACTCTGGCCCCGTTTCTCATCAGCTGGTTGACGATACCACCGATATTGAGGGCATTGCCAGGAATTGCACTGGATGAAAAGACGACAGTATCACCAGGTATGATCTTGACATACTTGTGTGATCCGTTGGCTATTCTGCTTAAGGCAGCCAGAGCTTCACCTTGGGAACCGGTACAGACGATACACAGCTTTTCAGGTGGATACTGATTTACCAGTTCTGGTGAAATGAAGGTATCATCAGGTACATCAATCGTTTTCATCTGCAGGCCAATTTCAACGACATTTTCCATTGAACGGCCAAATACCACGACTTTACGATCACATTTCTTGGCGGCTTTAATTATCTGAGCCAGACGATTGACATTGGATGCGAAGGTCGAAACCAAGATCCTTCCTGTCGTTTTACGCATTATATCATTGATTGCGGAAGCAACTTTTTTCTCTGAAATAGAGAAACCATCAACTTCGGCATTGGTTGAATCTGACATCAGCAGGGTAACTCCTGCAGCTCCGATATAGGCCATTTTCTGATAGTCAGAGTTTTGTCCGACCGGAGTAAGGTCGAACTTGAAATCACCTGTTTCAACAACTCTGCCATTAGGTGTATTGATCAGAACACCGAGTGAATCAGGGATCGAGTGAACGGTATTGAAGAAACCGATCCTGAAATGTTCAGTCTGAATAGCTGAATCGCCATTGATCTCAATGACCTGAGTTCCAGCCAGACGTCTTCTTTCCTGCAGTTTCTTTTCGATCAGGGCCTTGGCAAAACGTGGGGCATAGATCTTTTTGATCGGACAGGCAAGAAGCAGAAACGGGATTCCTCCGATATGATCCTCATGTCCATGAGTAATGATCAGTGCCTTTACCTTGTCTTTATTCTTTATCAGGTGGGTATAGTCCGGAATGACGTAGTCTACTCCTAAAAGCTCATCATCAGGAAACTTGACACCGGCATCTATGACGATGATCTCATCATCATGTTCAAAACAGTACATATTCTTGCCGACTTCACCAAGTCCACCCAGAGCATAGACGATCGTATCTTTCTGTGGATCGTAGTTTGTACCGGTATATCCACGTGAAGAACTGCTGCTTCCAGGACTGTATAATCTGTTTATTATATTCATCTAACCTCCATATATTGATCTTAATCTGAAGTTATCTATTCAATGATCAGAGCATCGTTTTCACGATGGAAAGGATCCTTAGGGTTGATATGGTCATAGAAAAGGATACCTTTGAAATGATCAAGTTCATGTTGCAGAACGATAGCCAGATATCCATCGGCTTTTATTACGATTTCCTTTTCCTGAAGAATATCATAAGCTTTAACCTTTACTCTGGCTGAACGATAGACGTATCCTTCGTGGTCTTCAACTACCGACAGGCATCCTTCACCAGCGGCCAGACAGGCTTTTTCAATTGAATTGGATATTATCTTGGGATTGACCAGGGCATATTCACAGATCTTTTTTCCTTCCTCATCTTTTAATATTATTGCTGTAAGTTTTTTAGGGATACCGATCTGAATAGCACTTATACCAACGGCGGGGCGAAGATTTTTTTCTTCTGCCAATTCCGGAATCGTTGATTCATCTACATATTTAAGCATCTGCATAAGGATATCTCTATCTTCGGCAGAAACAGGCATTTCCACATCAGCAGATTTTCTTCTGATGAGTTCATCAGAGTCTTTGATTATTGTATCATTATTAATAAGCATAACAATATTATAATACCATATTTGATGTGTTAAAATGTTTTTGTGAATAAGAAAACGCACTTGACGCTGGGAGATAAACGCGTCGCAATAGCTCTGATAGCTCTGAGCGTCTTTGGTTCAATGATGATAGCTTCAGCTGAAATGGGCAATAGTGCTGGCGATACAGCTTATCTTACCGGTGTAATAATCAGGCAGCTTATATATATGGTCGTAGGTTTTATCGGCTATTTTTTTCTGACTAATTTCAGAGTCCTGAAACTGCGCACTTCTTTATACTATATTGCATATATCGTTATTCTTGGAGCTATGATTGCTTGTCGTTTTTTTGGACAGATCAATGGAGCCTATGCCTGGATACCATTACCAATGGGTGCAACCATACAGCCTTCAGAATTCGCAAAGGTCTTTATGATCGCTTTTGGTGCCAAGATCTTTGGCAAAGATAAAGGTGAAAACAATCTCAGGAATTTCTATATCTATGCCGGTATGGCTGTCGTCTACTTTCTGGTAATCGCCAGAATACAACATGACTTTGGTTCAGCCATCGTCTTATTTATCATCTGCTATTGTATTGCAATGATACCAAGTTACAAAGAACTAAGGCCAATCAGAAAATGGATGTTCATAATAGTTGTCGGTGTTATTGGATTGACTCTACTGATGCTTAGTAATCCAGTGACTGAATTTCTCAAGAAACACTCTAGCAACTATATGATCGGACGATTCCTGGCTGCTGCTGATCCTTTTCTGTATCAGTTTGATAACGGCTATCATATCATCATGTCGCTTGTTTCTTTTGCCAATGGCGGCTGGTTTGGCTTGGGATATGGTAATTCCATCCATAAGTATATGAACTTCCCAAACCCTTCAAATGACTTTATATTGCCAGTTATCGTTGAAGAACTTGGAATTTTTGGTTTTGTATTCCTGATCGCAATGTATGCTTTGATGCTTTATCCAATAATTTCTGCATCTTTAAAAACAAGAAGTCTTGTTTCCAAAATGTTGTTTATTGGTGT
>CAMNFQ010000003.1 GCA_946537295.1 uncultured Bacillota bacterium | reverse complement strand
TAGGAAAAAGCGGAAGAGACATTGTCTCTTCGCTTTTATATTCTCTGAAAAAGGATAATGATATTGATCTAGTTTTCGCAAATGGCGAAAATGCAGCTCATGGTAAAGGTATTACTTTAAAGATATATAATCAGCTTTTAAATGAAGGAATTGATTATATAACAATGGGTAACCATACTTATTCCAAAAGTAATATAAATGAATACATGGATAGGATGGAAAGATTGGTGATTCCTTATAACCACAGCAAGAGGCAGACTGATAATTATTACAAGATCATTACCTATAAAGGAGTAAAATTCTGTCTTACCAATATTCTTGGTTTGGCCTTGATGGCAGAATCAAATATGGAGCCATACGAAGCCTTTGAGAAGGTTTTATCAGATACAATGAATTATAATCCGGATTTTTATTTCGTTGATCTCCATGCTGAAACAACCGCTGAAAAAAGATTGTTTCTGGAATACTTCAAAGATAAGGCAAAAGTTGTAATTGGTACTCATACTCATATTCAGACATCAGATGAAGATATTATTAATGGTTGTGCCTTTATCAGTGATGTCGGAATGTGTGGAGCCTATAATTCCGTAATAGGAAGAGATATTGATGAATCAATCAGATATAACATCCTTAAAGAAAAGACGGTATATTCAATTGCTGAAGGGCCGGCAATCTTTAATGGGGTGATTATAGATATTGATGAAAAAAATAAAGTACCGACAAGCATTAAAAGAATACAGATCAGACCTTAAAAAAACGGCTAGGATTAAACCTAGCCGTTAATTTCATTTAAGATCTGATCAAGATCAAATTTGTTTTCCTTGAAAGATATGGAGATTGAATCATTGCTGTCATATCTTGGAATGATATGAACATGAGTATGCATGACGCTTTGTCCTGCAACTTCATTGGTGTTGATCAGGATATTACATCCTTTCGCATCCAGTTTTTTAACAACTTTTGATGCAATCTGCTGAACTTTGCCCATCAGATTCTTATAATCTTCATTATCCATCTCCAGGAAATTATCGCAATGCTTTTTAGGCATTACCAGGGTATGACCCTTGGTTGTCTGAGAGATATCCAGTATCGCAAGGATATCATCATCTTCATATACTTTTTTAGAAGGGATATTTCCTTTTACGATCTCACAGAATACACACATTATTTTAGTACCTCAAACTTAGAAGTCATCTGCTGATAGAGATCCTGATCATAGAATTTAATATCATTCTTTTTAAGGAAGTATTCTCTTACAGCGTTCTGATCAGCGTTAGCTGCAAACTGTTCAATCAGATCATCCTTGAATTCCTCGGAATTTCTGCTTTCAATATTTAAGACATAATAAGTATTATCCTCAACAGTATTTCCTTCAGAATCAGTTCCTGTAGCTGCATGAGTAATAATTGTTGATAAGCCAACAGTATCTGTTGAATTGATATATTCTTTTACTTCATATACATAGGAAGTATCATCATCTGTATAGATCTTGCTTTCAGCTGTACCTTGCGAATTATTATTGGCAGCAGCCATATCGAAGGTAGATCCGTTGTTTGTATCTTCGATACATTTTTGAGCATCTTCTTCAGATTTGAATGAAGCCATCTGAAGTTTTACTGGTTTTTTCTCTGCCAGAAGTTCATCATAGTTTTCAGTTGCATAGATCTTATTCAGTTCTTCTTCAAGAAGTACAGAAAGATAAGATTTCTTATAGGCATCAAGTGAGCCATAGCTGGCAATGATGTAATCTTCATATCCCAGTTCTTTATACTGAGCAATAATATCATCAGCTTCTTTTTCCAGTTCTTCAAGGTTGACTGATTCATTAGCTAAGGCGATATTATCAATGATATCAGTAGCAATAGTTTCTGTGCCACTAAGTTTCAATGATTTATAAAGATCATTTTTTGTGAAAGAAACATTGTTAGGACCAGTGAATATAACATCATTTCCATCAGAGATTGATGAATAATGATTAGCTGAGCTACATCCAGCAATCAGCATCAGAGCAAATAATATAGTTAAAATCTTTTTCATAATTATTGTGCCTCACTTGAGATCTGATCATTGATCTCTTTTAACAATGTCTCATCCTTAATTTCAAATCCTAATTCCTGGCCTTTATCCATGATTGCCTTGATAGCCAGAGTAGGGTTGCTGCTTTCAAGATTTGAAAGATAGTAGTAATCGTTCAACAGATCTTCATCAGATGTACCAACATTTTTGATGATGTGATAACCAAAGCTTGAAACGATTGGTTCAGATACTTCACCAGCATTAAGTGACATTGCTTCTTCAGCAAAGAACTGATCATAGTTAGTTCTGTTTTCTTCGTTGATAAGACCGATATAACCGCCGTTTTGGCTTGAACCATCATCTGAATAGGTATATGCAACATATTCAAATGTATTGTTTTCATCTTTCAGAGCTTCCTGGATCTGCGCAAGCTTTTCCTTCTGTTCATCAGTTGGATTAGCTTCATATCCGGTTACATTGCCATCAGCATCAGTAATCGCTGTAGTTTCACACTTAACAAGGATGTGATAGATAAGGCGAGGATTAGTACCTAGCTTGTCGCCAAGATATTCGTCCTTATGTGCCATGACGTATTCCTTAATTAAGGTTTCCTGTTTGATGCCATCAATATAGTATTGCTTAAGATCATCAATTCCATTGGTATAGCCCATAGACATTAATGACTGCAGGATCGTATCCTGAGAATAACGAGCTAAGGCATTTGAAGCAGACATTGCTGCCTGATCTTGCATTTCCTGAGTAGTTTCATAGCCTTCATTGAATATAGCTCTCTCATATGCCACAACAGCTTGAGAAAGGCCACCATTTTCATAAAGCTTAGCATACAGGTCATCAGCATATACATCCTTATCGTTGATGGAATATACCACATATTTACCATCTACCGATTTATTGTTTACGACCACATCTCTGTTTTTATAAGAATCGACTGCATAGATGCCGATAAAGACAAGTAATGCGATCGCGATGACGCCAATGAACCAGTATTTTTTTAGTAGTTCTTTTTTGTCCATATAAATCCTCCAAACATTTATTTATTATAATATTTAACCTTTTTTAATACAATTTTATTAAGCATTGTTCAGGAAAAGTTCAGATAGATAGTATTTATTATTATTCAATGATGCGGTGTTATAATCTTAAATGGTGATAATTATGAATATATTAGAGATAAAAGACTTACATGTAAATGTCGCAGAAAAAGAAATTCTTAAAGGGGTCGATCTTGTTGTAAAACAGGGAGAGATCCATGCGATCATGGGACCTAACGGTAATGGTAAATCAACACTGTTACAGACTATAATGGGACATCCATCTTATACTGTCACATCAGGATCTATAACTTTCAATGGAGAAGATGTCTTACAGATGAGTGTTGATGAAAGAAGCAGAAAAGGTCTGTTTCTTGCTATGCAGTATCCGAAAGAGATTGCAGGCGTTACCAATTCAGATTTCTTAAGAGCGGCAATAAATTCACGTTTAGAAAAAAACATTTCTTTATTTAAATTCATTAAAGAAATGGAATCAAATATCAGTAAGCTCAAAATGAAGGAAGATCTTGCACATCGTTTTGTCAATGATGGCTTTTCCGGTGGTGAAAAGAAACGTAATGAGATCTTACAGATGATGATGCTTCATCCAAGTATTGCTATGCTTGATGAGATCGATTCTGGTCTTGATGTTGATGCTATTAAACTTGTCTCAGATGCTATTCTTGAACTCAAGGAAAAATCTGATCTTGGTCTGATGATCGTTTCACATTATGAAAGATTCTTTACTATGATCAAACCAACACATTCTCATGTCATTGTTGATGGAAGAATTGTTGTAGAAGGCGATGATGAACTCGTCTACAAGATAGATAATGATGGCTATGACTGGTTATATGATGAACTGAAGATCCAGCCAGTCAAGGAATCACGTCCTTTAGTATATTCTTTAGGCACCTGTGCCAGAAATCCTCGAGGTAAAAATGCCTAAGATCATAGCTAATGATGATGTTTTAGTGATCAATGAATCATCGACCATTATCACCAGGAATAAAACCATTAATCTTGAATATCAATTATCTGATGGTGATTATTCTATCCTGATCTTAAATGATTATGATGATAAGGTTACTTTAAATGAGAAGGGAAGTATTTCCAATTCTTCAGTAAAGATTGCATATCTGGAACTTGATCGTTATGATCTTGAACAGAATTGTCATATCGAAGTCAATAAAGATTCTTCACTTCAGGTAAATACCACTTATCTTGGTACCGGTAATAAGAAAATTGTTTTTGATCTGTTTAATAACGAACCAAATTCATTAATTGATATCAACAACAATATCGTCTGTCTGGAAGATGCCTTATTTGAACTGGAATGTATCGGCACAATCAGAAAAGGCGCAAAACGTTCTAAATGTCATCAGTCAAGTCATTGTCTGACGATTGATAATCCAAGAAAGGCCAGTGTCTTACCGGTTTTAAATATTGATGAGAATGATGTAGAAGCATCACATTCTTTATCATCCGGTACGATCGATGAAGAGATATTATTCTATATGAATTCCAGAGGTCTTAATAAGAAAGAAGCGTTGAATCTTATATTGAGGTCCTATCTTATGCCAAATGATAATTATTATGCGGAATTTGACGAAGGTACTTTGATACAGGAAATGGCTGTTAGAAAGGTGGATGAGATATGTTCGATGTAAACAAGATCAGAGATAGTTTTCCAATGATCAGAAATAATCCTGAACTGATCTATTTTGACAGTTCTGCTACATCTCTTAAACCACAATGTGTAATAGATACTGTTGTCAACTATTATGAAAAGGAAACTGCAAATATCCACAGGGGCGATTATGATATTTCCTTTGATGTTTCAAAGGCTTATGACAACACCAGAAAAACGGTAGCTGGCTTTATTGGTGCCCAGGATCCTAACTGTATCGTCTTTACTTCTGGAGCTACTGCTTCACTTAATACTGTTGCGATCAATTTCGGAAAGAAATTCTTAACTGAAGGTGATGTTATTCTGACAAGTGAACTTGAACACGCTTCAAATATATTGCCATGGTTCAAGGCAGCAGAAGAAAGTGGTGCCAAAATCGAATATGTACCATTAAATGTTGATGGATCATTCAATTTATCTGAGTATGTAAAATGCTTTGAAAACAAAAGAATCAAGATTGTTGCCTTACCTTATGTATCAAATGTTCTTGGCTATATCAATCCAGTCAAACAGATATGTAGGATAGCTCATGAAAATCATGCCTTAGTCTGCATTGATGGAGCACAATCTGTTCCTCATATTCCAACCAATGTCAAAGAAGATGACATCGATTTCCTTGCGTTTTCTTCACATAAGATGCTAGGTCCTTCTGGAGTTGGCGTTCTTTATGCTAAATTTGACCTACTGAATCAGATGGATCCGATATTTTATGGTGGAGGATCAAATGCCCGATTCTTTAAAAATGGCGAAATTATGTTGAAGAATTCTCCTGATAAGTTTGAAGCAGGAACTCCATGTATCGAAGGAGTTCTGGGTCTTCAATCAGCTATCGAATATCTGGAAACAGTTGGCATGGAAAAGATCTCTGAACATTGTGAACAGTTAAGCAATTATTTCGCTGATAAGCTTAATGATCTTGCGAATGTTACTGTATATAACAGAGGTTCTAAAGCTGGCATCGTTACTTTTAATCTAAAACAGATCTTTGCCCAGGATGCTGCAAGTTATTTTAATGCGAACCATATATCTGTAAGAACCGGTAATCATTGTGCAAAGCTTTTGCCGAATATTATCAATGCTTCAGAAACGATCAGAGCTTCATTTTATCTCTATAATACATTTGAAGAAATTGATCGTTTTGTTGAACTGATTAAAGATACTACAATAGAGAAATGTGTGGATAGTGTACTATGATGGATAAAGAAATCAAACGAGAAATAATGTTGGATCACTATAATCATCCAAATAATAAAATGAAGATTGAAGATGAAAGATACAGATCAATTCATAATGCATCAGAATCATGTATCGATGATATAACTGTATACATGCTTTGTGAAGATAAGATGATCAAAGATATCAAATTTGATGGAATCGGTTGTACGATATGTACCGCATCAACTGACATAATGTGTGATCTTCTGATCGGTAAGTCTTTTGATGAGGCCAGAAAGATATTAAATGAATATTACAATATGGTCGATGAAAAACCTTTTGATGAAGAATGTCTTGATGAAGCTAATGCTTTTGATACACTTTATCAGCAGGCGAATAGAATTAAATGTGGAACAATTGGTATCCATGCTATAGAGGATCTAATAAACGAATATGACAGACAACAATAAAGATATCCTGAAGACCCAGGATGACTATAAATATGATTTTAAAGATAAAGATGTAACCATTTTTAATACTGGTAAAGGCTTATCTGAAGAAATCATTAAGGAGATCTCCAAAGCTAAAAACGAGCCAGATTGGATGCTGGAATTGCGCCTAAAGGCTTATCATAAGTTCCTGGAGTTTCCTTTGCCTGAATGGGGTCCTGATCTAAGTGAAATCAATTTTAATGATTTTACATATTATAAAAAACCTTCTGAAAAAGTAGAGAAAGACTGGAATGATGTTCCTGAAACAATCAAGAATACTTTTGAAAAACTCAAGATTCCTGAGTCAGAACAGAAGTTTCTGGCTGGAGTATCAACTCAATATGAATCCGAAGTTGTCTATCACAACATGCTGGAAGAAGTAGAAAGTAAAGGAGTTATATTCTACGATACTGATACGGCATTAAAGAAATGTCCAGATCTGTTTAAGGAGTACTTTGGAAAGATCGTTTCCTATGCTGATAATAAATTTGCTGCATTAAATACTGCTGTCTGGTCTGGAGGTTCTTTCATTTATGTTCCACCTGGAGTAAAACTGGAAAAACCATTACAGTCATATTTCCGTATCAACTCCGATCAGATGGGTCAGTTTGAAAGAACTCTGATAATCTGTGATGAAGGTTCAGATCTTCATTATGTTGAAGGATGTACCGCACCAAAATATTCCAATGATTCCTTGCATGCGGCTGTTGTTGAAATATTTGTCAAAAAGAATGCCAAATGTCGTTATTCAACTGTTCAGAACTGGTCAGCTAATATCCTGAATCTTGTAACTAAACGTACACTGGTTGAAGAAAATGGTGTCATGGAATGGATTGATGGAAACGTTGGATCACACATTAATATGAAATATCCGGCCTGTATCCTGGCTGGTGAAAACGCCAAGGGAGTATGTATATCTATTGCGGTAGGTTCTTATTCACAAATCCAGGATGCTGGTGCAAAAATGATTCATCTGGCTCCACACACATCTTCAACGATCATTTCCAAATCTCTGGCGAGAATGGGTGGAAAAGTAAATTACCGTGGATTGGTTTCGATGTCAGAAAAAGCCAAGTATTGCAAAGCCAAGGTTGAATGTGACACTTTGATACTGGATGATCTTTCTTCCTCTGATACGATTCCTACAAATATTATTTCCAATAATACTTCAACGATCGAACATGAAGCAACAGTTTCAAAGATCTCAGAAGAACAGCTTTTCTATCTGATGAGCAGGGGTCTATCCAAGGAAGATGCAACCCAAATGATCATCTTAGGATTTATCGAACCATTCACCAGGGAATTACCAATGGAGTATGCGGTTGAACTGAATCAGTTATTAAAAATCAATATGGAAGGAGCTATAGGTTAGCTCCTTTTTTGATCTATAATTAAGTTATGTATCTTTGTGAAGTCTATGTAACCAATGCCAGTCTGAATGTGAACAGACCTTTTACTTATTTATCTGATCAGTTGATCCAGAAATATTGTCGTGTAAAGGTTACTTTTAATAATGCAACAAATAGTGCAATCGTAATTGATTGTAAATACACCGACAAATCCAAAGATGAATTAGAACAAACTTGTGGTTATGATCTTCTGTATATTACAGATATAATCGATAATGAACCGATCATTTCAGATGAACAGTTTGAACTGGCTCAATGGTTAGCCAAAACAACAATTTCTCCTTTTATTTCATGTCTTAACACTATGCTTCCTAAAACTTTAAAGACATCCAAAAAGGAAACCGGTCCTAAAATGATCAGAAGATTTCATAAATATGATGGTAAATTTGATCTGACTGAAAGACAAAAGGAAGTTTACGAACAAATCTATGAAGGAATAGAAGCATCACTTGCCAGAAAGAAAAGTATATCTATTATAAAGAAACTTATTGAAGTCGGAGCAATTGAGGAATATATCGAAGAGTATTCCTACACAAATAATGAATTTAAGTATGGCACTTTCAAAGAATTAACCAAGGATCAGCAATTTGCCTATGATTCTCTGATTAATACCGACAAACTGGTATCTCTTTTATTTGGGGTTACTGGTTCAGGTAAAACTGAAGTGTATCTTCATCTGGCCAGATATTATCTTTCACAAAACAAGGATGTACTGATACTTGTACCGGAAATATCTTTGACACCTCAGATGATATCGAGAGTAAAAGAAAGATTTAATGATGTTGTATTCTATCATTCGGAACTAAGTGATCAGGAAAGATATGAACAGTATAAAAGAGTAAGAGACAAGGAAGTAAGGATCGTTGTAGGAACCAGAAGTTCTGTATTTCTGCCTTTCAACGATCTGGGACTTATCATCATTGATGAAGAACATGATTCATCTTATAAACAGGATAATACACCATGTTATAACGTTAAAAATGTCGCAATAAGAAGAGCTATTACCCACAACGCAAAAATATTGCTTGCCAGCGCAACTCCTAGCCTTGAATCGTATTCCAGAGCATTAAAGGGAGATTATCAGTTACTGGAACTGAAAGACAGAATCAATCATGTATTTCCTGCAATTGAACTTATTGATCTAAATGATGAGATCAGAAATCATCATTCATATATCATTTCAAATAAACTTAAGCAGGAAATTGCAACTTGTCTTTCTAAAAATAAACAGGCAATAATCCTGCTGAACAGAAGAGGATATTCACCGATAATTAAATGTTCTGATTGTTCACATACGCTGATGTGTTTAGATTGCGATATACCTTTAAACTATCATAAAGATGAAAATATCCTAAAATGTCATCAATGTGGCAGAACTTATAAAAAGATAAGCAGATGTCCAAACTGTGGTTCTGAACATCTTGTATATTATGGTTTTGGTACCAAGCGAGTAGAGGAAGAACTTCGTAAGATTTTTCCGCAAGCTAATATTGATAGGATGGATAGAGATAATGTATCGCGTAAAGGTTCTCATGAATCAATTCTGAAGAGATTTGAAGATAAACAGATCGATATCCTCATTGGTACACAAATGATCGCAAAAGGTCTTGATTATCCTGATGTAACTTTAGTAGGTATCTTGAATGCTGATGCTGGATTAATGCATCAGGATTATAATTCAGCTAAAATGACCTTTGATCTGCTGATGCAGGCATCAGGAAGATCAGGAAGGGCTGCTGATTCTGGTAAAGTGCTCATTCAGGTATTCAATACAGATCATTATGTCTTAAAAGCAGTTATTGCTCAGGATTATAACTATTTCTATAATATTGAAATGAATTATCGTCACAAAGCCGGATATCCGCCATATACTCATATCATTGAAATAATGCTTACGGATATCAATGAAAACAGGATCAGAAAGTCCATTGAAGAGCTATATGATAATATTCAAAGTTTGCCATACAGGATATATCGGCCTTATGAACTTCCTAAGATTCAGAAACAGCATCGTTATCGCATTCTGATCATGGATAAAGATCTGCTTAATATGATCAAGGAAATTCATGTAATAATCGATTCATATCTTAAAAAGAAAAATATGTCTCATGTTAAAATTGATGTAGATCCTATTTATTTGGAGTAAACAACTATGAACCAGAGAGAATTAGCTTTAAGTATTTTATATAAGACCATCAGGGATGAATCATATTCCAACCTGCTGATGCGAAAGGAACTGAATAAGGTAGAGCCGATCAGACGAGCTTTTATTACAAATCTCGTCAATGGTGTTTTGCGTTATTATGAATATCTTATCTATCAGGTCGATGCTGAATGCAAGAAAATAACACCTTTAAGAATCAAGCTGATTCTGGCTATGGCTTTCTATGAAAGATTCTTTCTGAATGAAAAGGATTATGTTGTCAATTATGAATATGTTGAACTTGCCAGCAATTCCTATGATAAATCATTTATCAATGCGATCTTAAGAAAAAAAGATGTGCTTTTGCCATGTGATATTCCTCATGTAAAGGCATGTCTTCCTGAATGGATCTATAATCTGCTTAAAAGTCAGTACAGCACTGATGAATTTAATAAAATAACGGAAGTTTATCATCATATTCCTTCGGTCTATTATCGTTTAAATAAAAAGAAATGTTCTTTTGCAGATCTCAAAGGTCTCAAGATCAACGAACTGAATGATGATATCTTTACCTGTAAAGATAATCTTCTGGATTCAAAACAGGCAGCTGAAGGATGTTTCTATGTCCAGGACTACAATTCTGCATCTCTATATAAACATCTTGATCTGCAGAAGGGTAATACCTTGTTAGATGTCTGCAGTGCTCCGGGATCAAAGCTTTTCAATTGTCTGGATATCCTTGATCCAAAAGACTGCTATGCCAATGATGTCAATCTTACAAGAGTCAAGCTTATTTCCAAGATGGCAGATAAACTGGGATTTAAAGGCGTTAATTATCTTAATTGTGATGGACGTCTTCTGACCCAGAAATTAAAAATGAAATTTGACAGGATCTTGCTTGATGCACCATGTTCTGGTTTGGGTGTCTTAGGAAGAAAACCTGATCTTAAACTGCATATAAAACCTACCAGTCTGGATGAATTACAGAAACTTCAGATGGAACTGTTAAAAAGTGTTGAACCATTGCTTGAAGATAATGGAATTCTCTTATATGCAACTTGTACCTTAAATAAGAAAGAAAATGGTAAGCAGATCAGAAAATACTTAGCTGATAACAGTACATTGATGCTTCTGGAAGAAGATACGATCATTAATGAAATGGGCGATTGTTTCTATTACGCCAAAATGCAGAAGGTTAGATAATGAGATCGGTATATGATTTAAGTCTTTCAGATTTACAGGATTATCTTAAGGAAAATGAGTTGAAGCCATTTCACGCCAAACAGATTTTCCGCTGGTTATATGATAAAAGAATATCTTCTTTTTCTCAGATGAGTGATATCTCCAAAAAGATGATCGATCAGCTGGAAAAAGATCTTGAAATTAAACTACCAGAAATTGCCGAAAAACAGGTATCAAAAGACGGAACTAAAAAATTCCTATTCAGGTTTTCTGATGGATCATTAGTTGAATCAGTGCTGATGGTATTTGACTATGGTTTTTCTGCCTGTCTTTCTTCGCAGGTTGGCTGTAATATGGGCTGCAGTTTTTGTGCTTCCGGCTTATTAAAAAAACAGCGTGATCTCACTGCCGGAGAAATTGTAAGTCAGGCTCTGATGATTCAAAAGGAACTTGATCTAGATGAACAAAGACTTGGTAATATCGTAGTCATGGGTACAGGTGAACCATTTGATAACTATGATAACGTCATGAAGGCTATGTCTATCCTTAATGATCCTTTTGGCTTGCAGATAGGCGCAAGACATATTTCTATATCAACCTGTGGTGTTGTGCCTTCAATCAACAGATTTGCGAAAGAGGATCTGCAATATAATCTGGCAATTTCTCTTCATGCGCCAAACGATGAATTAAGATCTAAACTGATGCCTATAAATAAGGCTTATCCTTTAAATGAACTGTTTAAAGCATTAAGAGATTATTCATCAGTAAATAATCGTCGTCTTACTTTTGAATATCTGCTTCTTAAAGGCGTCAATGATTCTCCAACCGAAGCAAAACAGATCAAGGATCTTCTTAAAGGGATGAATGCTTATATCAATCTGATTCCTTACAACAAAGTTAAAGAAAAGGATTTTGAAACTTCTGATGAAGAAAACGCTTTGCGCTTCTATGATCTTTTAAAGAAGAACGGGGTATCTGTTACGCTCAGACAGAAAAGGGGAACTGACATCGATGCCGCCTGTGGACAGCTTCGTGCCAATAAAACTGAACATTGATTTACTGAGTAATCTTTTCTAAAACAGGATACAATAGAGATATGGAATATTTTTGTATAACTGATACCGGTCTGGTCAGAGAAAAGAATCAGGATTCTTATATTGCCATAACAAATTCTTATGGCGATTTTTTAGTTCTGGTTGCTGATGGTATCGGTGGTGGTAAGGCAGGCGAAGTTGCCAGTGGCGAACTTATCAAATATTTTGAGACTAATTTTGTGCAATCCGGTCCTTTTGAAGCTCTTGAAGATGCGATGAATTACCTCAGATATCATATCTCGGTTGCTAATAAACATATCTTCAATCTTTCTAATCAATATGAAGAATATTCAGGAATGGGTACAACTCTTACTGGTATCCTTATAACTGAAAAGGGTACAATCAGCATCAACTGTGGTGATTCCAGAGTATATGGCTTTATTGATGATCGTATCATTCATCTTACAACTGATCACACCTTAGTTAATCAGATGCTGGAAAAAGGACAGATCACCTATGAAGAATCACTGAATCACCCTAAGAAGCATTATCTGGTTAAAGCCATTGGTATCTATGGTGAGTGTTCTGCTGATTTACATAAAGTTAAAGATATGGAATATTATCTTATCTGTTCTGATGGACTTCATGCCTATGTAAGTGATGATGAAATAGCCAAGATAGTATTAGATCCAGATATGTCTGTCGAAGAAAAAGCAATAGAACTGAAAGATATTTCTCTTATGAAAGGTGGCTACGATAATATAACTATCGTACTGGTCGAGAAATAATGTCTGAATATATCGGTAACCGTTACAGAATTGTTAAACTGATCGGAAGAGGTGGAATGGCTGATGTCTACCTTGCTTTTGATGAGATCTTAAAAAGGGACGTTGCCGTTAAAATTCTTAAATCCGACATGGCCGATGATGATCTGGCTTTAGAAAGATTTAAAAGGGAAGCTGGTGCCGTAACCAAGCTTTCTCATCCAAATATAGTTGATGTATATGATGTAGGAGATGATGGAGATCGTCACTATATCGTTATGGAGTATGTCAAAGGATATACTTTAAAACAGCTGATCAAGAAAAGAGGACCTATCCCATATAAGGAAGCTGTCTGGATGATCAAACAGCTGGCAGGTGCTTTGATGGAAGCTCATCGTAATAATCTTATCCATCGTGATGTCAAATCGCAGAATGTTCTGATCAAGGATGATGGAACGATCAAACTATCTGATTTTGGTATTGCTTTAGCTAGTGGATCAATGCAGATAACTCACAAAGATTCAGTTATTGGCTCTGTGCATTATCTTGCGCCTGAACTTTCCAAAGGTAAACACGCTACTATGCAATCAGACATATATTCTTTAGGAATAGTCTTTTATGAATTACTTACTGGAGATGTTCCTTTTAAAGCCGATACTCCTGTTCAGGTCGCTTTAAGACACATTAAAGAAGAAATACCATCAGTAAGATCAATTAATCCGGAAATACCTCAATCTGTAGAAAACATCATCATTAGAGCTACAGCTAAAAATCCGCAAAACAGATATAAGAATATAGCTTTAATGATTCAGGATCTTAATGTATGTCTGAAAAAGGAACATCGTAATGATCCTAAAGTTAAATTCGGCAGTACTGATAATAAAACTGCAAAGAAGAATAATGTACATATTTCGGATCTTTCCGATAGCAATTCCAAGAAAAAAAGATCTGCATTTTCGGTTATGTTCCTTATTTCTATCTCGCTATTATCAATTATCATTCTGCTCTTGGTTCTTTTCCTGTCTGGCGTTATTGGAGGAGGAACCAAGACAGTCAAGGTCCCTGATCTAAGAAATATGACTGTTCAGGAAGCGAAAGATATTCTGGCAGAAAAGAATCTGGAAGTGGATGATTCACGTATTACCTGGATCTTATCTGATGATATAGAAAAAGATTTAATTATTTCTTCAAATCCGGCAGCTGATGAAGAAGTAGAAATCGGTACTAAAGTAAAAATTACGGTCTCTAATGGATTATATTCAATCTTAGGTAATTATGTAGGCATGGATTATTTAGCTGCTGAACAGCAACTGCAGTCTTTGAATTTCAAGGTTAAAAAGACTGCTGTAGAAACATCAGATGATGAGCAGAAAGGAAAAGTCATAGAACAGTCTCTTGAACCAGGCTATAAATATGACTCATCTTTAAACAACGAGATCACAATCAAATATGCCTTATCAAATAACGAGATCGTTCTGGCTGATCTGATCGGCTGGAGTATTAAGGATGCAGGAAACTATCTGGAAGAAAACAATATTGATTATGAACTGGTAAAAGAAGATATATCAGATTTTACAGAAGAAGAACTTAATAATGCCGGCGCTGATACTGTCATTAAAACTGATCCGGTATTAGGTATGTCGATTGATAAAGATACAATAGATACAGTTAAAATTTACTATTACAGCAAAGGAGAATAAATCATGATTATTGCACCATCAATTCTTTCAATGCATTTTGATGATTTTAAGAACCAGATCTATGATTTAAACAATAATGCTGACTGGATTCATTTTGATGTTATGGATGGTCATTTTGTACCTAATCTTTCTTTTGGTCCAGCAATATTCAAAACATTCCGTCGCAATTCTCCCTTATTTCTTGATGTACATCTGATGGTTGATGATCCATTCTATTATTCGGAAGTATTTGCCAAAGCTGGGGCAGATTCAATTATTTTTCATTATGAAGCTTTAGATAATCCTATCAAATGTCTGGAACTGATCGACAAGATCCATGCCATGCACATCAAGGCAGGTCTGTCAATCAAACCAAAAACACCAGTTGATGCAATACAACCTTTATTATCACAGATTGATATCTGTCTGGTAATGTCAGTTGAGCCTGGCTTTGGTGGTCAGTCTTTCATAGAAGATTCCATTATGAAGATCAAAAAACTCGATGATTATCGCAAGATTTTTCATCTGCAGTATCTGATTGAAGTTGATGGGGGAGTTAATGATAAGAATGCCGCTATCTTAAGACAATGTGGTACTGATGTACTGGTAGCAGGATCATATGTCTTTGAAGGAAGTATTAAAGAAAACATTGATAAACTCAGAACCGCAAAATAAAAACTTCCTTGCGGAAGTTATGCTGCCTTAGCCTGATTTTTTAAAGTTCTGAGTGCGCGGGCAGAAACGCGAACCTTCTTTGGTTTACCATCAACCATCATTGTAACGGTCTGAAGATTTACATTCCATTTACGGCGTGTAGCACGAAGTGAATGTGAACGGTTATTACCAGACATCTGTTTTTTACCAGTGATAGCACAAACTCTTGACATACAGCTTGCCCCCTTTCTTATTCAAATGCTATATTACTTTATCATAACTGTTTTATAAATGCAAATGTATTTACGCTTTTATTTAATACGATCTATTTAAATTATGCTAAAATTACAATGTATGGGTAATAATATAAAACAGATATACGTCGCATTGGAACTGAGCGAAAATGAGATAAAAATACTGATCGGGGAATATTTCAATACCCGTTTTAATATTATCAGGGCAGAGAAATATACAACTGATGCTATACGTGATTTTAAAGTTGTCAATAAAGAGAAACTGCACAATGATATAAAGAATGCTATTAATGACTGTTCAACAAAGTTGGGTGCAGCTATTGAACAGGTTTTACTTGTATTACCGGCTTATAATTTCAAGCGTTTTCCGCTTAAAAGTAAGGTTCTGATCGAAAATGGTATGGTCAGAAAGGAAGATATAGCTAGAGCTGTAACCAATTCACTAAAGACCGCTATTGATAAGGATGTGATGGTCGTTAATCCGATGATCGTTAAATATACGGTTAATGGTATCAGCACTAGAAGACTTCCGGAAAATGAATTATGTACAGATCTTATCGTTGATATCGATCTGTTATGCATGGATATCAATGTCTGTTATGAATATGTATCAGCTGTTGAAGAAAGTGGGATCAAGGTTCTTGATATCTGTCTTAATTCCTATGCCTTAGCTAAGGAAGCTGCCTTATTTGAAGAATCCTTAAGCAGGAATATCATCATCATGGATGTCCATAAATCCTGCACATATCTTTCGCTTCTTTCTAAAGGAAAACTGGTATCAACAGAAGTGGTATTTGATGGCCTGAATTCTCTGATAAACAGAATATACAGGATCTATTCAATGCCATATAACGATATTGAAAAATTAGTAAAATATTCTGTTAACTTTAATGATGAATATCCTGATGACATTATCTATGCATGGATGGATCAGGGCGTCACAAGAACCATCAGTACCAGAATGTTGAATGAAGCAATTGAAGTTCCACTCAATGCGTTAAGTGATAAGCTGGTAACCATGTGTAAACCGATAATTGATGCGGGTGCCAACATTATAATCACTGGAGAAGGGGAACAGATGGATGCTTTGGCTGATATGATCGCCAAGAAGGCGGAATGCAAGACCACAACCTATTATCCCGATACAATCGGTATAAGAGATCCTGCTTTTGCAGCACTTTATGGTGCTTTCTTCATCTATCGTGATAAAGTATTAATGAATAACCTGGATGTTAACTGCATAGATTTACTTAAATATGATTCTCTGATCGACCAGAAAGAACTCGATTCAGAAGGTGAGACAATTACCACCAGGATCAAAAATCTATTCAGACAATATGTTGAAAAGGGGGAAAACTAAATGACTGTAAAACCGGAATATAATCAGGTCGCAAGAATAAAGGTATTTGGAATCGGTGGAGCTGGCTGTAATGCCGTAAGCCGAATGGTCAATGATGGAGTAAAGGGAGTAGATTTCTACGTCTGTAATACTGATATTCAGTCATTGAATCTTTCAAAATGTCCTAATAAGATCGTTTTAGGAAAAGAACTCACAAAAGGTCTGGGTGCTGGTGGAAATCCAGAAATGGGACAAAAAGCTGCTTTAGAATCGCAAGAAGAGATCAAAAAAGCTCTATCAGGTGCTGATATGGTCTTTATTACCTGTGGTATGGGTGGAGGAACCGGTACAGGTGCTGCTCCATTATTTGCCAAATTTGCCAGAGAAATGGGTGCTCTGATCGTTGGTATCGTCACAAAACCATTCGACTTTGAAGGAAGAAAGAGAATGGATCAGGCTAATGTCGGTATCGAACAGATCAAACAGTATGTTGATTCTCTTATTATTGTTTCAAATAATCAGCTGTTAAGTGTTATCGGTAAGATCCCTATGCAGGAATCATTCAAGGAAGCCGATAATGTCCTAAGACAAGGCGTTCAGACAATTACTGATCTGATTGCGGTTCCAGCATTCATCAATCTGGATTTCGCTGACATCAAGACTGTAATGTCTGGCAAAGGAACAGCTTTAATCGGTATTGGTATGGCTCAGGGTGAAAACAAGGCTAAGGAAGCTGCAGCCAGAGCTATCAGATCGCCATTACTTGAAGCTAATATTAAAGGTGCTAAATCTGCTATTATCAATATAACTGGTGGTCCAAATATCTCTTTACAGGATTCTTCAATTGCTGTAGATTTCATCAAGGAAGCTGCAGGTAATGACATCGATATTATCTATGGTGTCGCAATTAACGACTCACTTGGAGAAGCTATCATTGTTACCGTAATTGCTACAGGATTTGATCTTCCAAATACCAAGCATACAACTACTGTAATTAATGCACAGCCTGAACCTGATCTGATATTTGATCGACCTCAGGCAAATCAGTCTCCACGTCTTCCAAATGAACAAGTACATAAACCAAATATTGAGGAAGTTGTAAGCAACGAAGACGATGAAGATGTACCTTCATTCTTCAAAACCAGAATCTAAAAAGCACTACGGTGCTTTTTTTCTGCTTCCATATAAGTTGTAAATATAATTATTATCTGTTAAAATACTTAATTGTTATGAAAAAGTTAGACGAAGTTCCTTTACCGTGTAGCTATTGCACTTCAGAAATGAGGTGTTTTTATGAATAATTCCAATCTATTAACAATCATTATTCTGTTGGTGTTATGCTACAGTTTCTTTTCTGCATCTGAAACAGCGTTTTCTTCCTTAAATAAGATCAAACTGAAGGCTCTCGCTAATTCAGGAAATAAAAGGGCAGAACAGGCTTATAATCTGGCAGAGAATTTTTCAAAGCTTCTCACAACGATCCTTATTGGAAATACGATCGTTAATGTCGTTTCAGCATCTTTAGCTACTGTATTCTTCACCAAGATGCTTGGTGACAATGGTGTCACAGTATCATCAATCGTTATGACATTATTGATTATGATCGTTGGTGAAATCGTTCCGAAAAACATCGCAAAATATATTCCGGAAAGATTTGCCATGGCAGTAACACCAATCTTGCGTTTTTTGGTCTTTATCTTTTCTCCACTTACATTTGTATTTGAATATATGGAAAAGATGTTTGCCAATATCTTTAAAAACAATTCCGAAACCTATTCGACAGATGAATTTATCACAATGGTTGAAGAAGCAAACGAAGAAGGTGATATTGAAGACCATGAAGCTGATCTGATTACTAACGCCTTAGAATTCAATGATCTTGACGTCGGCGAAATCCTGACACCAAGAATCGATGTTATTGCTGTTGATCTGAATGAAGATTCAATTGAAGAAATCGAACTTAAGTATCGTGATTCCGGATATTCCAGATTACCGGTATATGAAAACAATATTGATAATATAATTGGTGTTCTGATTGAAAAAGACTTCTATTATCATCTTTTATATGAAAAATCTACAAACATCAAAGAGATCCTGAAGGAAGTAATCTTCACTTCGCCACAGGTTAAGATTTCTTCACTTTTAAAACAGTTCCAGACAAACAAGACGCACATGGCGGTCGTTGTTGATGAATATGGGGGAACTCAGGGAATCATCACTATGGAAGATATCTTGGAAGAACTGGTTGGTGAGATCTATGATGAACATGATGAAGTTATCGAATATTATAAAAAGATCGATGACAATACCTATCTAGTAAAGGCTGATGTTGATTATGAAGACATGTTTGAACATTTTGGTATTGAAGCAGATGAAGACTATGAGTTCAATACAACTTCTGCCTGGGTTATCGATATGCTTGATAAGATTCCGGTTAAAGGTGATAGCTTCGATTACAAGAATATGCATATTGAAGTAACGGATGCGGATTCTAAGAAAGTTAACCAGATAAAAATCACTTTCAAGGAAAATGAAAACAAAGAGAAGGACAAGTAGAACTTGTCCTTTTAAGATATAATAATGCTATGCAACAGTATTTTACAGACAGAGAATTAAAGAAAGATGATATCTTTGAACTTGATCAGGATAGTCTTTATCATCTGATCAAAGTTTTAAGAAAAGACAGTTCCTATCGTTTTAGAGTAGCTGATTGCCAAGGCAAAATTTATTTCTGTCATCTTATCAATAATTACCAATGCAAAGTTGATGAATACTGTGATGAAAACAACGAACTTGATACTGATATTACCTGTATTATTTCTTTAATTAAGAGTGACAAATTGGAATTGTGTATCCAGAAAACTGTAGAACTTGGTGTTAAAAGGATCGTTCCTTTTGCAGCAAGAAGGTCCGTTGTGAAATTTAACGATGAAAAGAAGCTCATACGGCTTAAAAAGATCGTAAAAGAAGCTGCAGAACAATCTCATCGTAACATCGTTCCAGAGGTCTGTAATGTAGCTAAACTGAAGGACCTTGAAAAATATAAAAGCAGTTCGAACTATATCTGTTATGAATCAGAAAAAAATATCGTTGATATTCCTGCTTCCGATTCTATTACGTATATAATCGGTCCCGAAGGTGGCTTTGAAGATAACGAATATGAACAGATATGTTCGATGGGTTTTGAATCGGTTTCATTAGGAAATAGAATTCTAAGAGCTGAAACTGCCGCAATTTATATGACAAGTATTATCGTGGGTAAATGTCAATGAATACATACGCTATGATGATCTTAGGTTGCAAGGTTAATGATTATGAAGCAACCTATGTAAGAGAAAACATGAACAGGTACTTTACAGAAGTACCTTTTAAGCAAAAAGCTGATATCTATCTGATATTTACTTGTTGCGTCACCAATACAGCAGAAGCCAAGACCAGGAAATTCTTACATGCAGCCAGAAGAAACAATCCGGATGCTTTTGTTGTTGCGGTAGGATGTCTGAGCCAAATAAAAGGTGATAGTGAAGCATTTTCTGATGTTGATCTGATAATCGGATCTGATGACAAAGATAAAATCGTTGATCTTATCAGATCTCAAACAAAGAAAAATAATGTTCATAGACAGATCAGTAATTCCTTTGAAGACCTCTATATTGAATCATATCCAAGTAAATCTAGATCTTTTCTCAAGATCCAGGATGGTTGTAATCAATTCTGTTCATATTGTGTCATACCATTTTCCCGTGGCAGAGAAAGAAGTGCCGATCATAACAGAATCATCGAAGAAGCTAAAGCATTATCCAAGATAAATAAGGAAATTGTCCTTACGGGAATTCATACCGGACGTTATCATGATTCCCAATATGATCTTTACATGTTGTTAAATGAATTAGTAAAAATAGATGAACTGGATACGATAAGACTCAGTTCTATTGAAGTTACGGAAATAAACGATAATATCATTGAGCTTATGAAAAACAATCCAAAACTGGCTCATCATTTACATATTCCTGTACAATCCTGTGACAACAAGATCCTGAAACTGATGAACAGACCTTATACAATTGAAGATTATATTTCACGAATTGAATATATCAGAAAACAGATTCCGATGATCTCGATCTCTACCGATCTGATTGTTGGTTTCCCAAATGAAGATGATGAATCTTTTAATACAACACTAGAGAATATCAGAAAGATCGGCTTCTCTTTTATTCATGTTTTCCCATATTCCCGTAAAAGTGGAACTGCTGCTGACAAGATGGAAGGACATCTTGATGCTAAGATTAAAAAAGAAAGAGTAAGACAAGTTATCGATATGCAAAAGCAGATTACTGCTGATTTCTATAAAACTTTTATCAATAAAAATGTAAAGGTATTAATCGAAACCAATAAAGATGGCTATTCATATGGCTATTGCAAGGAATACATCTATATCAAAATTCCTGGTAATCACGAGGTTGGTAAGCTTGTTGATGTTAAGATAGATAGTGTAGGAGAAGAGGTCACTGGAAGTGTTATTATCTAATCTATTTAAAGGTGCACCCGAAATCGAAATAGAACAATTATCGATAGATTCACGTCTTTCCATGAAGAACGCGATTTTCTTCTGTCTTGATGGTATCAAGTACGATGGACACGATTACATTAAGGAAGCTATCGATAATGGTGCAAAAGTCATAGTCTATAGTAAAGACCAGCCCGTTAAATATAAAGCGATCTATATCAAGGTCAATAACGTAAATGCCACTTTGACTGCAATCGCAAACAGATTCTATGATAATCCAAATCAGGGAATCGATAAGTATGTAATATGTGGCAATTATGGTCGCTGTTCTGTTGCTTCATTTATAAACTATTATCTTAATACCATTACTTCATGTGGCTATGTCGGTATCTTAGGAATCAAATATAATGGCTTGGAGCTAAACTCTTCATTTGCTACACTAAATATTCTGGATAATCTTAAGCTTCTTGATACCATGAGAAAAAATGGCGTCAAATCCTGTACTTTTGAAGCTAGTGCTTCAGCATTAAATCTGCAGAAGCTTGATTCAATCAGACCGGATTGTGTTATCTATACCTGCACAAATAAAAACTCATCTGAATTCCAGACAAGTGACTATTATTCATGTTTGCGTCGCTATTTCTATTCACTGGAAAATGATACAAAAGTAATTCTCAATATTGATGATGATGCTACTGACGAACTTGAAAACAGTATAGAATCTTATGTAACCTATGGAACTTCCACGATTGCAGATTATCAGATCAGGGATATCATGATGTCAACTAACGGTATTGCTTTCAAGATTGTTCATAACGATGAATCTTATCCCGTAAAGGCAAAAATTCAGGGTATGTTCAATGTCTATAATCTGACCGCCGCTATTGTTGCACTTCATGAAATGGGTCATGAACTTACTAATATCATCAACGTCATGTTTGATGTTCCTTATGTTGATGGTGTAATGGAAAGAGTTGATGATGAATACAATATCATCGTTGATTGCGCCTATGATCTTAATTCTATGGAAGAGATATTCAAATACGCCGATTTTGTTAAACACAAAAACAAAGCTATCGGTGTAATATCCATAAACTATTCTGATGGCGATAAGAGACTAGAAAGAATCATTGAATTATGTAATCAATATCTTGATATTGCCATTCTGACTGAAAACGAATCACAGGACTCCGGAGTAAACGATATCTTGGAAAGATGTGACAAATTCAAACAGGAGACACGTTTTGTCTATATATCATTAAGATCTCAAGCTATTGAAAACGCGATAGAGATCATGAATAAAGAAGATACTTTACTGATCGTAGGAAAGGGGAATGAACGTTTTCTTTCCATGGGCCTAGGTAAGGAATTCTATTTTGGTGATAAACATTATGCAAAGAAGTTCATTCAGAAAAGGAGAAAGGAAGAAAATGAAACTATCTAAATACATTGATCATACTTTATTGAAAGCAGATGCCTCACTTGAAGCGATCAAAAAACTCTGTGATGAAGCCAAAGAATATGATTTCAAATCAGTCTGTGTCAATACCTGCAACATCGAATTCTGTAAAAAAGAATTAGTTGGCAGTGATGTTCTGGTTTGTTGTGTCATTGGTTTCCCTTTAGGTGCAATGTCAACTGAATCAAAAGTCTTTGAAGCAAAAGATGCAGTCGCTAAAGGCGCTGATGAAGTAGATATGGTCATTAATATTGGCAGATTAAAAGATAAAGACTATGATTACGTTACAAATGAAATCTGGGAGATTAAGCAAGCCTGTGGTGATAAGACATTAAAGGTTATTATTGAAACATGTCTGCTTACTGACGAAGAAAAAGCAGAAGCTTGTAAATGCATTCTTGAAGCAAAAGCGGATTTTGTTAAGACATCTACCGGTTTCTCTACCAATGGAGCAACTTTTGAAGATGTAGCGCTTTTAAAGAAATGCGTCGGAGATAAATGTTTTATCAAGGCAGCCGGTGGAGTAAGAAGCCGTGAAGATTTTGAAAAGATGATCGAACTTGGAGCAAACCGTATCGGTACTTCTTCAGGAACAAAACTTATCAACAAAGGCGAATAATCTTTATTTTTACAAAATCTTCGTTTATAATTTAAAAGTATCAATACAGAGGGGGGTGAAATTATGTCAAAAGTTATCGTTAAAGAAAATGAACAGCTGGATGATGCTTTACGTCGTTTTAAGAGACAAGTATCTCGTAATGGCACTCTTCTTGAAGTAAGAAAAAGAGAATATTACGTAAAACCTGGTATCAAGAAAAGATTAAAACGTGAAAACGCCAGAAAATTAAGAAGATCCAAATAAACCAACGCAAGTTGGTTTTATTTTTGGATCAGCTAACAACAAGCAGGTAGAAATAAGACAGTTAATACTTTAAAATAGAATATATGGAATACAGATTTAAGGAACTTGATCAGGATACCATTAAAAACATTGTAGGTATCAATGATTCCAATATCACACTGTTAGAAGAACTATATGATTGCGGAATCGTCTATCGAGACAACTATTTCAAATTATTGTCAGATGATAATGAATTATTCGCTAAATTTTCCCGTCATATGAACTATATTGTCGATCATGCCAAACAGCAGCTGATCGATTATGATTTCATTAAACAATCATTTATACATATCAACGATACCTTCAAAGAAGATTTTTCTCATGAAGTAATTGCCTATTCTTTTTCAGGAAGACCTTTCAGATGCAAAAGCTTCAATCAATATCATTTTTATCAGCTTGTTAAAGATAATGATCTGGTCTTCTCGATTGGTCCCGCTGGAACAGGAAAGACCTTTCTGGCTGTTTTGTTTGCAGTATCATATCTGAAAAAAGAAAAGATCAGTAAGATCATCATAACCAGACCGGCAGTTGAAGCAGGGGAATCATTAGGATTTCTACCAGGTGATCTTAAAGAAAAGATTGATCCTTATCTGATGCCGATCTATGATGCCTTAGATATAATACTAGGGTCTGAGCAGAAAGATAAACTGATTGAAAAAGGTGTAATTGAGGTCATTCCTTTAGCTTATATGCGAGGAAGAACGCTGAATGAAGCCTTCATTATTCTGGATGAGGCTCAAAATACCACTGATAAGCAGATGCTGATGTTTCTGACCAGACTTGGTTTTAATTCCAAGATGATCGTCAATGGAGATATAACCCAGATAGATCTCAACATCAGCAAAAACAGAAGTGGTCTGGTTGTAGCGTCAGAACGTTTAAAGAATGTAAAGAATATCGGTTTTATAGAATTTGTGAATACTGATATTGTAAGAAATCCCTTAGTACAGACAATTATTGAAAAATTCAGTTTAGATTAAACTGAATTTTTTTTAGTCTGGTTTTATATTATAATCTTTATTATGAAAAAGCTGTTAGTTGCTTCTTCCAATAAGCATAAATTAAGTGAAATCGAAGATATCCTAAAGATAAATGGCTGTGATATCCAGATTGTCAGCCCCGAGGAATTGGGATGTAAGGAAGAGCCTGATGAAAATGGTTCAACTTTTGAAGAAAACGCCTTTATTAAAGCTGATTTTTATTATCAGCGATATCATTTGCCAACACTGGCAGATGATTCTGGTATCTGTATAGATTTTTTTGATGGAAAACCGGGAATTCATTCAGCAAGATTTCTGCCGGAAATGAATTATCAGCAGAAATGTCAGTATATTATTGACCAGTTAAAAGATTCTGATAACAGAGGTGCCCAGTTTGTAGACTGTATGTGCTTTATTGAAGAAAACGGTAATGTAAATTACTATAAAGGAATCAATCGAGGATATATTGCTAAAAAGATAGCGGGAGATAAGGGGTTTGGTTATGATCCAATCTTTGTCATTCCGGAATATAATAAAACAGAAGCGGAACTTGGTGAAGAATATAAGAACCGCTATTCACATCGTGCAATTGCACTGAAGAAATGGATAATTGATGCAAAAGACAAATTATAAAAAACCGCTCTACAGTTTAATATCGCTTATTCTTATTGTATTTTCATTATTGATCGCTGTACATTTCTGGAGTTTCAATAAATCCTTTTATCGTTCTGAGCACAGCAAGCTTAAACTATATGGTAAAAGCATTTCTGAACACATTGGAATCAGTGAAGAAGATCTTGATTATCTGACTTCTTTTACTCTTGATTATCTTAACGATCCAAACGCTTCTCTTGATTTAAAATTGAATATCAAAGGTGAAATGAGAGAAGTCTATAACCAAACCGAAAAGATGCATATGATTGATGTCAGAAATCTTAATCTGCTTGCTAATCATCTGATCATTGTGTTTGGAATTATCATTTTAGTTTTTATTGTCTATCTCTATTTAAATAAAGATTATGAATTATTCTTTAAGCAATATCGCTCAGTTCTGAAATATTCATTTATCTTTTTCGGTATTCTGATCATCTGGATCATCATTGATTTTGATTCTTTCTGGACGATGTTTCACCATATCTTCTTTGCCGGAAATGATCTGTGGCTTCTGGATCTTAATAAAGATGTTTTGATAATGATAGTTCCACCTGAGTTCTTCTTCCATCTGGTAAGTATAATCGTTGTTACTTTCATTATTATCCTCGTCTTGATTTATCTGTTACTTTATTTCATCTGCAGAAAGAGTACCATTAATGATTAATGTCGTCCTATATGAACCGGAGATTCCACAGAATACCGGTAATATCATGAGAACCTGCAGTGTATTTGAAATGAAGCTTCATCTGATAGAACCATTAGGTTTTTCGCTTGATGAAAAACATCTCAGAAGAAGCGGAATGGATTATATTGAAGATCTTGATTATAAAGTATATAAAAACTGGGATGAATTTATTAAAGATAAGGAAGGCCAGTTTGTCTTTTTTACCAGATATGGAATGAAATCATTTGAAGAATGTGTCTTTGATCCAGATAAAGATATATATCTAGTATTTGGCAAAGAATCTACCGGTATTGATAAAAAGATCTTAAAAAATAATTTAAAAGACTGTTATCGTATACCGATGCGTTCAGATGCCAGAAGTCTGAATCTGTCAAATTGCGTCGCTATCGGTGCTTATGAATGCATGCGCCAGATCGGTTTTAATGATCTGAGTGATAGGGAAGTTATAAAAGGTGCTGATTTTCTGTTAAAATGCTGAAAATATGTCTCGTTTCAGATAATCATGGAGATCTAGGCTCCATCCGTAAGATTCTCAATGATAATCCTGCCTGTGATTATTATTTTCATGCGGGAGATTGTTTAGTAGAACCATTTGAGATTGCTCCTTTTGCGGCAGTGGAAGGAAATAATGACTGGAACTATGATTACCCGAAACAACGCATATTTGAAATAGGAGGACATAGAATCCTTTTGATGCATGGCCATTCATATTGCTGGTCAATGGATCTGATGGTCGATAAAGCTAAACAGGAAAAATGTGATGTGATTTTTTTCGGACATACTCACAGTTACATGGATAAGACCGTTAATGGAATCAGAATAATCAATCCAGGAAGCTGTTTCCATAATCGCGATATGACATCGCCATCATATGCCAGAGTATATCTGATGGATGATGGTAAGATCAAAGCAAATAGGATAGATCTTTAATTGTATTTTGCACGAAAGCACCCATACAGGTTGAACTACTGCGTGGGTGTTTTAATAATATGAATTTAATAAAGAGTTAATAAAAAGGCAGATCATAGATCTGCCTGTAATACTCTTGATAGAAACTGTTTAGTTCTTTCGTTTTGGGGGTTATTGAAGATCTGCTGTGGTTTACCTTCTTCCAGGACAAGACCATCATCCATAAATATAACTTTATCAGCAACATCTCTGGCAAAACCCATCTCATGAGTAACAACAACCATCGTCATGTGCTTGTTTGCCAGATCCTTTATGACATTCAGAACTTCGCCAACCATTTCAGGATCCAATGCCGATGTAGGTTCATCAAACAGCATAATCTCAGGATTCATACATAAAGCTCTGGCGATCGCAACACGCTGTTTCTGACCACCTGATAAGGTAGAAGGGTAGGCATAGGCAAAATCTTTCATACCGACATTATCAAGATGCTCTAAAGCGATCATCTCAGCTTCCTTGCGTTCCTTTTTTAAGACTTTCATCTGAGCCAGAACACAGTTATCAAGTACATTCATATTGTTGAAAAGATTGAATTGCTGGAAGACCATGCCGACTTTTTCGCGATATGAATTAATATCGCTGATTTTGTTGATATCCTGAGAGAGAACGATTATTTCTCCTTCATCGATATCTTCAAGAAGATTAAGACATCTTAGCATTGTAGACTTACCAGATCCACTAGGGCCGATCAGACATACAACCTGACCTTTTTCAACATTGAATGAAATATCACTTAATACCAGATTATTGCCAAAACTTTTTCTGACATTTTTAACTTCAATTATTGACATGATCAGCTCCTTTTTTAGCAATTACAATACTTTCAATACTGGTATCTGACTGTGGCAATGACGTTCTGGTATGATTAATCTTTTTTTCTACAGCATTAAGAATAACGCTGGAAATACTTGTCATGAAAAGATAGATCATTGCCGTAACAAAATAAGTCTCCGTAAAACGATATGTTGTACCCGCAATAGAATTTGACTGGAACATAAGTTCTGTGATTGAAATAATCATCAGAACAGAACTATCCTTAATGTTAACAATAAGCTCATTTCCGATAGCAGGGAAGGCGTTTCTGATGGCCTGAGGCAAGACGATGTTCATCATCGTCTGCATCGCAGAAAGACCTAGAGAACGCGCTGCTTCATTCTGTCCCGGATCAACAGCCTGGATACCTGATCTGATAATTTCGGCCATATAGGCACCAGTATTGATAGATATGACAAATATAGCCGCAAACATCTTGTCCCATCTGACAATATTGGTATAAACAAGATAGTAGATGAAGACAGCCTGTACCATCATTGGTGTGCCACGGAATACTTCAATATAAATCTTAAGTATTCCATCAATTACAGCTTTAATTATCTTATTTGTTTTGGAAGCAGTTTTATCAAGCTTGATAGCCCTGATTCCGCCAACTAATAAACCGATAAGCAAACCAATCAATGTACCAGTCAAGGCAACGATCAGTGTTGTCCTGATGCCTAAAAGAAAGCTTGGAAAATATTTTGTAAGTATTTCAAAACACTTAGAAAGAGACATCTTATCCCTCTATTGCAGGCTGTCTGTCAACTGCATCCTGCATCATCTGCAGACGCTGATCTTCGCTGATATTATCTAAAGCAGCCTGGATCTGATTTAACAGATCAGTGTTTTCTTTTGCGACTGCAATGGAAACAGATGTATCAACAACAAATCCTTTGCCTTCATCAAATGTTACGATAGCAAGATCTGGATTGGCAGAAACAACACCATTAGCAACTGGAAGTTCAGCTGTCAGAGCATCGGCTTCACCAGATTGTAAAGAAAGGACCATACGAGGATAAGTAGCTAAAGGAACCATATGATTGACACCATTGATCTGATCGATGATTTCATCATATGTTGTATTAGCCTGGCCAAGTACGTTATAGCCTGATAACTGCTGAATATCGGTAATATTAGCCAGTTCAGAATCTTTTCTAACGATAACTACCATCTGTGATTCATAGTAAGGAGTAGTGAAACTTACTTCCTGAGCACGTTCAGGTGTTTCGGTCATACCGGCGATGATACAATCGATTGCACCGGCATTTAAAGAAGGAATAAGTGCATCCCATTCGGTTTTGACAATTTCAACTTTTCTGCCGATTGCATTTGCAATTGCAGTAGCCATAACAACATCATACCCATCAGCATAGTCAACAGAAGAGATCTGTACAGCTGTATCTGAGCCAGAAACCTGGGTCCAGTTGAAAGGAGCATAGTCACACTCCATACCAACACGCAGAACTTCTTCATTAGTCTCAGGTGCAGTAGAATTGTTAGATGTACCACATCCAACAAGAAGCATAAGCATAAGAACGATTAAGATTTTTTTCATATTTTTTCTTCCTTTCAGTAAAAAATCGTATGCACTATCACATACGACCTTATCGAAAGTAAGTAATAGCGCCTCTACATAAGTAGGAGTGTCTTAAGTATTCCCTAAGACCCCATGATCATTTGTGCCCATCTGATCATTCGGCGATGGTTGCCTTTCCTATGATTCATAGTCTGCCGACTCCTCATAGTACTCATCTGCATCGCTACCTCTATACACAGTTTTTTTACTTTTCAAATATAAGCTATAATGTAAACAAATGTCAACATAAAATTGAAATATATATAAAGAAATTTGACAGATAATCAAAGATATGGTTAAATAAACGAGTAATAAAAAGGATGTAGAAAGAAGAAGGCCACTTCTCACCTGATGATCTATAGATCTTGGGTATATTGCTACGAAATGTAACGATATCTAAAGTGGGCTTTGTCTCACTTTTTATTTAAAATTCGGGGGTAAAAACTATAACAAGAAAACGTGGAAATGATGACCTGGTAAACGAAAATATCCGTTTTCGTGAAGTAATGGTTATCGGCCCAGATGGTAGCCAACTGGGTGTAATGTCAAGAAATGAGGCATTACAGCAAGCTTATGATCAGGATTTGGATTTACTTTGTGTATCTCCAAACACTCAGCCACCAGTATGCAAAATGCTGGATTATGGCAGGTATCGTTTTGAAGCGCAGAAAAAAGCTAAGGAAAACAAGAGAAAGCAGCAGGTCACTGAGATCAAACCTATCCGTCTTTCACCTGTTATCGACACTCACGATTTTGAAACTAAACTGAAACAGTGCAGAAAATGGATTGAATCAGGTATGAAGGTCAAGATCGATATGCGATTCAGAGGACGTATGATGACCAGACAGGAAGTTGGTCTGGAAATCATGAATCAGTTTATTGAAAAACTGTCTGATATAGCTACAGTTGACAAGCAACCTAAGCTTGAAGGCAACATCATGTCTTGTGTTTTAACACCTAAGAAAAAATAGGAGGGAAGATAAAATGCCAAAGATGAAAACAAAAAAGACTTTTGCTAAAAGAGTAAAAGTTACTGGTACAGGCAAATTAAGAAAGTATTCTAACTATACTTCTCACTTTGCTACCAACAAAACACACAAACAGAACAAACATTTACACAAACCATCTCTAGTACATAAGACAGTAGTCAAGAGAGATAGAGAGTTATTACAGGGTTAGGAGGATAAGAGATAATGGCTAGAGTAAAAGGATCAACTCCTACAAGAAACAGAAGAAAGAAAATCTTAAAGGCCGCTTCCGGCTATTTCGGTTCTAAACATCTGTTATACAGAACCGCTCATGAGCAGGTAATGCATTCATGGAAGTATTCTTATATCCACAGAAGAGAACTTAAGAGAGATATGAGAAAACTCTGGATCGCCAGAATCAATGCTGCAGCAAGAATGAATGGTCTTTCATATTCTAAGCTTATGCATGGCTTAAAAACAGCTGGTGTAACAGTAAACAGAAAGATGCTTTCTGAAATAGCTATTCACAATCCTGAAGATTTTGCCAAGATCTGTGATACTGCAAAAAACGCTAAATAATTAAGGAGCTTTGCTCCTTTATGGCCTGTTGGTGAAACGGTTAACACATCGCCCTCTCAAGGCGACATTCATGGGTTCAAATCCCATACAGGTCACCATATACAAATAAAGCTCATTTCTGAGCTTTTTTATTATAATAAGTTTATGAACATTGATGAATATGTAGAAAAACTATCAACCTTGGTAAATATTGACTGTGGTTCAAGAAACAAGGAAGGAATATGTAAGGTTGCAGATTATCTAAGCGAATGGTATAGACAGATAGGCTGGAATATCATTACACATGACGTATCTGATAAAACAGGACCAGTATTAGAAATCTATAATAATGCCAATGATAATTATGATGCCTTGTTTATTGGCCATATGGATACCGTTTTTCCTGATGGAACTGTAGATGAAAGACCATTTAAAAGAGTAGACAATCTTTGTTACGGACCAGGCGTAGAAGATATGAAAAGTGGCGATCTGGCTATGTATTATATTGCCAAAGATTTAGCTGATAATCTTAAAGATCTGAATATCTGTATGCTGTATAATCCCGATGAAGAAATCAGCAGTATCTATTCAGCAGATCTGTTAAAAAAGATTGCTGCAAAAAGTAAAAGAGTATTTATAATGGAATCTTCCCAGGATGAAGGAAAAGGCCATGTCTGTGAAAGAAAAGGAAAATCAAATTATCTTATAGAATTTCATGGTATACCATGTCATGCCGGATTTATTTTCAAAAATCCTAATGCTTCCGCAATTGAAGAAATGGCTCATTATATTACTTTAATTTCATCTTTAAAAAACGAACAGAAAGATACCAGTGTCAATGTCGGTGTTGTGAATGGTGGAACTGTTGTAAATGCGGTTGCTGATTACGCTTATATGGAACTGGAATTCCGATATACTGAACTAAATGAAAGAGACAGAATAAACAAAGTCATATCGGACCTGATCAATGGCGAGCCTTTTGTAAAAGGAGTGAAAGTATCAGTAAAAAATAAATACGAAACTCCACCATGGATTCAAAGCGAAGAAGGGTGGAAGTATATCAACAGAGTAAAAGGTATTGCTCAAGATCTGGGAATGGAATTTGAAATCCAGAAACGTGGGGGATTATCAGATGCAAATCATCTAGCAGGAGTCTGTCCCTATATTATTGATGGTATGGGACCATTTGGAGCCTTTGCTCATAGTGATAAGGAATACATGGATCTAAACAGTGTAGAACCATGTATCAAACTGATCAATGCAATTCTTAAAGACATTAAAAATGGAAGTTAAACAACTTCCATTTCTTTTATCATAAATTCATTTCCTTGTAACAGATAAGTATCAGTACTTCCACAATGTGGACACGTCTTACCATAGACGATCGTATTGTAATCTCTTCCACATGCTTCACAATGTGTCACTGCTTCAATCTTTTCGATGATCAGTTCACATTTTGCCATAATATCATGTTTTGTTACAGCCCAGTTCCAACAATCAACCAGATAATCCGGTATAATGCCAGAGACTGTACCAATCTGTAAAGTTACTTTATTTACATGTTCGACATTATTCTTTTGTGCAAGATCTTCTATCTCGTCTATTACATGAAATACTACACCAAGTTCATGCATTTACTGTGCTTCCTTCTGGGCTTTTTTCCATTCCTTATGTTTTTTCTGAGAAAGTTTTTCTGCTTCCGTCTTTGGACCAAAAACAATCTTGACTCCACGTTTTAAAGCATATGGAATTATGGCCTTGAATTTATCTTCTGATTTGACCATCTTAGAGTTTTGAGGATGATCTCTAAACAGATGGATAGCATCAAATTCACATTTTGTTGTACAGATACCACATCCGATACACTTATTTTCATCTACCACTGAAGCACCACAGGATAGACATCTCGATGTTTCAATCTTGACCTGTTCTTCAGTTAAGGTCTTATGGCCATCTCTGAATGAATTACGATGATCAAATGATTCATCCATTCCTTCAAACTGTCTTCCAGCATGATCATATCCATCCAGTTCAATATTATCTTTATCAAGCATAATGAACTGTCTTCTGTTTTTTCCTATGGTCATTGAAGCACCTGGCTGAACAAAGCGGTGCAATGAATCTGCAGCCTGATGTCCTTGTTCGATCGCATCAATAACAAATTTAGGACCTGAATAGACATCTCCACCAACGAAGATATCTTCTTGTGCAGTCTGATATGTTAATGGATCGGCGACAGGGTAGTTGCCATGCCAGAATTCAACCTTGGAATCTTTTAATAGATCACCCCAATTGATTGACTGACCGATCGCAAAGATAACATGATCTGCAGGAACAACAGTTATACTATCTTCATCATAGCTAGGATTGAATTTTCCTTGTTCATCAATTGTTGATAGACATTTCTTAAAGATAACATCCTTAATACTTCCATCTGAATTCAAAGTTATCTCTTTTGGACCCCAGCCATTATTAATGATAATGTTTTCTTCTTCTGCTTCCTGAATCTCCTGTTTGGTAGCAGGCATAGTATCTCTGGATTCCAGACAATACATCTCAACATCTTTACCACCAAATCTGTGTGCTGTTCTGGCACAGTCGATTGCAACATTACCACCGCCAATGACGATAACTTTACCATTCATCTTCTGGTTCTGATCTATCGATGCATTCTTCAAAAAGTCAACTGCAAGGTAGGTTCCTTTGGCATCCTCATTAGGAATACCAGGAAGTTTGCCACCCTGACAACCAATAGCAATATAGAAAGCTTTGTATCCCTGAGCTCTTAGTTCATCTAATGTAATATCTTTACCGATTTCAACATTACATCTGATTTCAACACCAAGTTCTCTTAATACATCAATCTCAGCATCGATAACATCTTTTTCAAGTTTATAGGAAGGTATGCCATAGCGCATCATTCCGCCTGGGAAGGCATTCTTTTCAAATACAGTTGGTTTATAACCTTTTACTGCCAGGTAATATGCACAAGATAAACCTGCAGGACCTGATCCGATGATCGCAATCTTCTGTTTCCAATGATCTTCTACATTTGATGGAATTACTACTGGAGGAATATATCTTGTTTCGCTATTCAGATCCTGTTCAGCAATAAACTTCTTGACGGCATCAATTGAAACAGCCTGATCAATCATTCCTCTGGTACAGGCGTCTTCACAACGTTTATTGCAGACTCTGCCACAGATTGCCGGGAATGGATTATCCTTTTTGATCAGCGCTAAAGCATCCTGATATCTTCCCTGAGAAGCCATTTTCAGATAACCCTGAATCGCAATGTGAGCAGGGCAGGCTGTCTTACAAGGAGCTGTACCGGTATCATAACAGTTGATACGGTTATTGTCACGATAGTTTTCATCCCATTTATCTTCACCCCAGGACATATGGTCTGGAAGTTCATGTTTAGGATATACTACAGGTCCGTTTTTAGTACACAGTTTCTGTCCAAGTTTTACGGCACCCGCAGGGCAATATTCAACGCATTTACCACAGGCTACACAGTTTTTAGGATCAACCTTTGCTGTATAGGCACTTCTGGAAAGGTTAGGGGTATTAAATAACTGTGATGTTCTTAAGGCGTTGCAGATATTTACATTACAGTTACAGATCGCAAAAATCTTATCTTCACCATCGATATTAGTTATCTGATGTACAAAGCCATTATCTTCAGCGTTCTTCAAAATCTGAATGGCTTGTTCATAAGTGATGCTATGTCCTTTACCAGTTTCAGCAAGATAATCTGTCATATCGCCAACACTGATACACCAGTCTTCACAAGAATCACCTGAACCTTCGCCCAGTTTAGCTCTTCCATAACGGCAGGAACAGATTCCTACACCCAGATGTCCTTCATATTTCTTTAACCAGTGAGAAATATGTTCAATATCTGCAGTCTTGTTTTCAAGTGAAATAGCTTTTTCTACCGGGATGACATGCATGCCGATACCAGCACCTCCTGGAGGAACCATCTCTGTTATACCTGCAAGAGGGATAAATGTCATCCTTTCAAAGAACTGTGCCAGTTCAGGGAACTCATCAATCTGTTCTTTAAGCATATTGGTGAATTCAGCAGAACCCGGTACAAACATCGGCAACTGATATCTCTTGATTCTTGGCGCATCTTTGATTGGACCATCTTTGGTAAAATGATCACCATAATCAAATTCCAATAATCCTCTATGAGCCATTTCTTCCAGGATTGGTTCAAGTTTTTCCTTATCCATTCCTGTCAATTGAACCATCTCATCAAGCGTATAATGAGCTCTTACTTTCATCTTAAGAGCTATATCGGCCATCTCGTCAGTACAGATCGTTCTTAATCCCCAATACTCAGGATCATCAGTTGTTATGCCAAACAGTTTGTGTTTGGCAACATCTGTAATCTTTTTTCCAAGTGCCAGAATCTTCTCACTTGGATTTTTTTCACCCATATAACGCGGGGTGAAAGCTTTTGACATTTCAGGCATTCTATCTTCTCCAATCGTATATCTGCTGTCTGATATAGTCAGCTACTTCCTTGATACCTTTTCCATTCTTGGCACATATCTCAAAAATATCCGCTTTTGGATTACGATATCTGATATTTTCCTTACATTTTTCAAGATCAAAATCAAAATAATCTATTACATCGATCTTATTAATCAGCACAAAATTTGATACCTCAAACATAAGAGGGTATTTAAGTGGCTTATCATCTCCTTCTGGAACAGAAAGGATGCACATGTTCTTGACAGCACCTGTATCAAATTCAGCCGGACAGACCAGATTTCCAACATTCTCCAGAATAATGAGATCATATTTATCATTATCCTTGAGAGCTTCAATTCCTTGTCTGGTCATATCAGCATCAAGATGACACATACCGCCAGTATGAAGCTGAATAGCTTCTACACCCGTATTCTTACTGACGGTTCTGGCATCAACATCTGAATCTATATCAGCTTCCATGACACCAATTCTGAATTCATTTTTTAATTCGTTGATTATTCCTGTTAATGTGGTTGTCTTACCTGAACCTGGTGAAGACATAACATTAAGCAAGAAGATCTTCTTTTCTTTTAACTCCTGTCTTAATTCATTGGCTCTTTTGTCATTAGAAGCAAATACAGACTGTTTTACTTCAATTATTCTTACAGTATCCATAGCTATTATTATACCTTAATACCTGACATTAATCAGCCCATAACAGGCAATAAAAAAGCAGGTCTTACAACCTGCTGATAGCTGCATCCAATCTAGATAGGGTTTCCTTTTTGCCAAGTATTTCAGCAATTGCGGTAGCACCTCCTGGAGCAACGCTTCTGCCAGATAAGGCAACCTGCATAGGATACATCATAGTAATGTTTTTATAGGATAACTGTTGTGCTTTTTCTGCCAAAGCAGTAAAGATTGTATCGTTATTCCAGACATCAAGTGAAGCAAGACAATTTCTGACTTCCGGCAGAATTATCTTGGCCAGTTCAGGATCAGTCTTAGCTTTTTTATTGTTGTAGATGCTTGAATCATATTCATCAGTTTTATTGAAGAATAATATCATATCCTTGATCTCGGAAAGGGTATTGATCCTGTCATGGATCGCATTTGCGATTAGTTTATAATCCAAATTATCACCAAGAGTTTCTGTAATATAAGGCTTAACCAGCTGATAGTATTTATCAATATCCATATTACGCAGATAGACACCATTCATCCAGGTCAGTTTATCGATATCGAATATTGCACCGGTTGTTCCAATTCTTTTTACATCAAAAGCCTGACATAATTCTTTCAAGGAATAGACTTCTCGATCTTCAGAAGGAGCCCAGCCAAGTAAAGCGATATAATTCAGAATGGCTTCTGGCAGATATCCCTTAACAAGCAGATCCTGGAATGAGGCATCGCCATTTCTTTTAGAAAGCTTCTGATGCTCATCTTTCATAACAGGAGGACAATGGATGTATCGAGGAATATCCCAGCCAAATGCTTCATAGATCAGATTGTATTTTGGCGTAGAAGAAAGATATTCATTTCCTCTTACAACATCAGTTATCTCCATCAGATGATCATCGATGACATTTGCGAAATTATAGGTAGGGAAACCATCGGATTTTAATAAGACCATTTCATCAAGAGTCTTATTTTCGACTGTGATCGTTCCATAAACTTCATCAGTAAAAGAAGTAGTTCCTTCAGGCTCGACATTAAGTCTTATAGTATAGCTTTCACCCTTATTGATTCTTTCTTCAACTTCTTGCTTACTTAAAAGCTTACAAGGATCAACAAAATAGAAAGAATCACCAGCTTCTTCTCTTTGTTTCTCCAGATCTTCTTCCTTACAGAAACAGATATGAGCCTTACCCATATCCACAAGCATATGAGCATATTTGGCATAGATACCTGATTTCATTCTTTCTGATTGAACATAAGGTCCATAGTTTCCACCTACATCAGGACCTTCATCATGTTCAAGACCACATTTCTTTAACGTATCAAAAATAATATCAACAGCACCTTCAACAAGTCTGCCCTGATCAGTATCTTCAACACGCAATATGAAATCACCATCATCCTTCTTAGCAATAAGATAGGCATAAAGGGCAGTTCTAAGATTGCCTATATGCATATAACCGGTAGGACTTGGTGCAAATCTAGTTCTTATTCTGTTCATAAAAAATCCCCCAAACCATTTTAACAAATATGCTGGTATTAAACTAGCAAATATACATATTTTAATATAAAATGAAGAAGTAGGAGATAATATGGAATATATCTATAGACCAAGTGGCGTCTGTTCGAGAAAATTTACTTTCAATATAGAAAATAATGTAATTCGCTCTCTGTCGGTAGAAGGCGGATGTGATGGCAATCTTAAAGGCATTTCTTCGATCTTGGTAGGAATGAATATAGATGATGTGATCAGATGCTTTGAAGGAATCGATTGTAAAGGTAAAGGAACAAGTTGCCCAGATCAGATAGCTAAAGCTTTAATCAACTATAAAAAGGAGAACTAAACACGAGGAATCGTGTTTATTAATATACCTATGATCTATTTTCTTTATATTTTGTTTATTCTGATCTTTGTAGTTATAGATCAGATCATCAAAAACACTGTTGTAAACAACATAGCACTTAATCAGGTTATTGTTCTGATCAGGAACTTTTTTAATCTGACTTATGTCAGAAACTATGGAGCAGGTTTTTCTATCCTGCAGAATGCCACGGTATTTTTGAGTCTGATCTCGATCGTTGCATGCGTTGTATTATTCTACTATCTGATCAAAACAGACAAGAAGGATCTTGTTTCCAAGATTTCCTATCTTCTGATAATATCCGGTGCAATTGGCAATCTGATAGACAGGCTGAAATTAGGTTATGTCATAGATTTCCTGGATTTTAAAATATTCGGCTATGATTTTCCAGTATTTAATATTGCGGATTGTTATATTACGATCGGCTGTTTTATCCTGATCATAAAGGTTCTGTTGGAGAGTAAGAATGCCAGAGTACAATCTTAAAGTCGATGAAAACAATATCGGTAAGAGACTTGATGTTTTTATCAGTGAAAACACTTCACTTTCCCGTACAACTGTTCAAAGACTGATCGAAGAAGGAGAAGTACTTCTTAATGATGAATGCACCAACAAGAAAATCAAGACTGAGCTTAATGATCAGATCAGCTTTTTCTATGAAGAAGAAATACCTCAGGATATTGAACCACAAAACATTCCTTTAGATATCGTCTATGAAGATGATGATGTCATCGTCATAAATAAACCAAAAGATATGGTTGTTCATCCGGCAGTAGGAAACTATGATGGAACTTTAGTCAATGCCTTACTGTATCATTTCAATTCCTTATCTGATATCAACGGACAATTCAGACCAGGTATCGTTCATAGAATTGATAAAGATACTTCAGGTCTTTTGGTATGCGCCAAGAATAATGCTGCTCATCAGATATTATCTGAACAGTTAAAAGATAAGACTTGCTATCGAAAGTATTACGCAATAGTAAGTGGTATCATTGAAAACAACGAAGGTGAGATCAATGCACCAATTGGCCGCAGTCCTAAAAACCGTCAGCTGATGTGTGTTACTCCTAAAAACTCCAAGGAAGCTGTAACACTATTTAAAGTATTAGAAAGATATGATGATTCTACTTTACTGGATGTAGAATTAAAGACAGGAAGAACTCATCAGATCAGAGTACATATGAAATTTATTAATCATCCAGTCGTCAATGATAATAAATACAACAAGAAAATCATCGATCAAACCGGACAGTATTTACATGCTTATTATCTTTCTTTTGTTCATCCAAGAACGAATAAACGTGTAAGTTTCTCGGCACCAATGCCCCAATACATGTTGGAATATATAACTGCTAAAGGAGGCGCATATCATGGATTATAAGGAAAAAGTTAAACTTTTGCAGGTGGCTGATCAACTTGTTGCGAAACATGAATTCAGACAAATTGTTACCAATTATAAATATGATACTTATGAGCACGAAATATGGGTTGCTAATGATGACGATAAAAACTATCAGATAATCAGAATAACATCTTTACCAGCAACAAATAATATTAATGATAGATTTGTGATTGATTTGTATATCCGCTATTTAAAAACCTTAACTGGTAAGAATGATATCAGTTTTCTTGATATTCATGTAAATAATGAACCATACAACAAAGAAGACGAACAGTCCGATTTTATTAATCTTGAAGAAAACTATGCGGATGGCATAGATCTTCATAATATCTATCCGGAAATCTATGATTCGATAAAGCAAGTAGATAATGCCGAAGAGGAATACAAAATCCTTCAGGAAAAAATTATAAAAGCCGGCAGTAGAAAGCCAAGTCTAAAACGGATATTAAAAAAATCCGCAATCACCTATAGTCTTATAGGAATCTGTATCTTGATGTTTATCATTGCCGAGATTCTTAAAGCCAAGTATCCTGACACTGCCGTATATGTATTTCTTGGGGCAGACTATAAGACATTTACTTTGGGTCTTAAACAGTTATTCAGACTTATTACCTGTGGCTTTCTTCATGGCAATATCCTGCACCTGTTCTCAAATATGTACTCACTGTATATTTGTGGCAGACATATTGAAAAATCCTATGGCAAAAAAGATTATTTTTTAATAGTTTTATATTGTCTTATAGTTTCTTCCTTAACTCAGGAGATCCTGTCTGAAAATACCATCATGATTGGTTTTTCTGGCGTACTCTATGGATTAATAATTATATTGATTGTCGATCTGCTCAAAAAAGGTATGATCAATTTTACTTCGATCATGCCTTTGATCCTGATCAATCTGGCTATCAACTTCCTGGATACTACGGCCTGGATAGCACATTTAGGTGGTGGAATATGTGGTTTTCTGATTTCCTATTACTATTGGAACAAAAAGGACAAAAAGATCATCTATCTGTTAGGTGTGATGCTTCTGGTATTGGTGATTAAATATCTGACAGTCAAGACGATCAATCCACTCTATCAGGGAACAGATATGCAAATAGCACAGCTCTATGCTGATTTGGGCTTTAAACAATACAGTGAAATCTTATTAAAAAAACTAGCAGGCGTATACGCCAGATATGGAGGATAAACATGGTTATTTCTTGGGATGAATATTTCATGGGCATGGCCCATCTATCAGCATTAAGATCAAAGGATCCAAATACACAGGTTGGAGCCTGCATCATCGATAAGGACAAGAAGGTCGTTTCTATCGGCTACAATGGCATGCCTAGAGGCTGTAACGACAACGATTTTCCATGGGCAAGGGAAGGTGGCTTTCTTGATACAAAATATGCCTTTGTCGTACATGCAGAATTAAACGCTATCCTGAATTCTCCACGCAGTGTCAATGGCTGCACAATATATGTTTCTTTGTTTCCCTGCAACGAATGTGCCAAAGCAATCATTCAATCAGGTATCAAAAAAATAGTATACGAATCTGACAAGTACGATGGAACTGAAGGCAATATCGCATCAAAGAAAATGCTGCGTGAGGCTGGTGTAGAACTGGTACAGCTGCCATACGCGGTAAAAGTAGGATTAGAAACTACAAAGTAAATTCACGATCATTTTTATGAATCTTATAAAGGCTCTTGTAATATGCGAGGGCTTTTTTTTCACCATTTTCTTTCAAATACAGTAAGAGCTTGGAAATATCTTCTGCTGTCTGTTTATTCATACAGGCACAATCTCTTGAGTTAATAAAAAATTCATATGGTTCATTTTCAGTATATTTATCTTTATTGTAGACTTTAGATGCAGAGATACGGTCGATCACCGATTCCAGCATATAGCGAAAAGGCATTCTGATCACAAACATTTCTTCACTCTTAGGATGTCTGTCGATCCAATATTCATAGTGATGTTTGTTTCGGCCTTTATGATGCAGCCAACACTCCGAATAGCCAATGGTGAGTTTTTCCTTGGTTATAGGAGAACGGTATCCCTGATAATATCTGACAGAAGGCCAGAATTCCTGAAATGAGTATTTTGACAGATCATGAGTCAGTCCCTGATAATACATACCACATTTAAAGCACATCTTCATCACCAGATAGCGATGTCTGTTGATAGTATGCAGATGACCAGATAGTCTTTTAAAAAAGCTCATTTCTTCCATATCTACAAATTATATCACTATGTGTATGATTCTTTAGATAAGCTGATTGTTTTGGTATATAATATGGATATGCTTAATCGCCATGAATATCGCGAAAAGATCGTTTTTGCTCTTTATCAGCATCTATTACTTCACCGGAATATCAGTGATTGCTTTAATGATAATTTTGAAAGCGATGATAATGACTATGTCATGAAGATCAAAGATGATCTGATGAATAATAAAGATGCCTATATTGAAGAAATATCTGCTTATCTTAAAAAATGGACATTTGATCGTCTGAATCTGGTTGAACAGGCTATCTTATTAGAAACAGTCAGTGAGATCAAACAGGGTCTTAATGATAAACCTGTTGTAATTGATGAAGCAGTCAGACTGGCAAAGGAATATTGTGACAAAGACGCCTATAAATATATAAATGGAGTCTTGGATAATATATGCAACAAATCACAGTAAGCTCTTTATTGAGATATCTGAAGAACAGTTTAGATAGAGATAATAATCTGCAGAAATTATATGTGTCTGGGGAAATTTCAAATTACCACAGACATTTTTCAGGTCATCTGTATTTCACCTTAAAAGATGAGACAGCAGCCATTAACTGTGTCATGTTTAAATCAGCAGCTGCATCATTGTCGTTTGAGCCAAAAACCGGCGACAAGGTAATCGTTTATGCCAATACTTCAATTTTTGAAACGACCGGTCAGTTACAGCTTTATATCCTTAAAATGGAACTTGATGGTAAAGGTGATCTCTATGCCAGATATGAAGCTTTAAAAAGAAAACTTGAACAGGAAGGAAAATTTTCATCTGAACATAAAATCTCTTTAAGTAAAACATATCTTGACAGGGTAGCGGTTCTTGTAGGAGAAAGATCTGCTGCAATGTCAGATATCAGAACGACTTTTCAACGCAGATGGCCAATCTGTAAAGTTGATTTTTATCCTGTACTGGTACAAGGAGAAAAAGCAGCAGAAGATATCATCGCAAAACTTATTGAAGTTGATAAACTGGATTATGATGCCATCATCTTAGCAAGAGGGGGTGGATCATTTGAAGATCTCTTCTGTTTCAATGATGAAAGACTTGCTAATACTATCTATGATCTGAAAACCTTTATAGTAACAGGAGTAGGACACGAACAGGACTTTACTTTAGTGGATTTTGTAGCTGATCTCAGGGCAGCAACACCAACGGCAGCAGTTGAACTGATAACACCTGACATAGAAGAAGTAAAGGAACTGATCGATGAATATGTCTATGATCTGAATAAATCTTTAAATGATGCACTTGATCGTAAAAAAATGCTTTATGATCTGTATAATCAGAAACTTATGCATTTCAACAGTAAACTCTTGCAGATCAGTAAACAGATTGAATCACATGTATCATTCATTAAAGAAAGAATATATTTTAAAATAAGGTACTATAACGAATCGATTGAACATATAAATAGTTCCTTGCGTTTAAAGCTGGATTTAAAGCTGAATAACGATAAAATGCTATATAAACGATTAAATACACTTCTTGAAGCATACAGCTCTGAAAACGCCTTAAAACGAGGCTATACTCTGGTATTCCAGAATGGAAAACTGATCAAGAAACGAAAAGATCTGATAGACAAAGAATTCACGATCAGATTTACCGATGGTGAGATTCAGGCAATAGAAAGGAAATAAACATGGCTAAAGAAATGAAATTTGAAGAACAGATGAAAAAACTTCAACAGATAGTCGATAAAATGGAACAGAATGATATTGATCTGGATGAATCAATAGCTCTTTATGAAGAAGGGCTTAAATTATCAAAAACACTTAAAAAGCAGCTGGATAAATTTGAAGAAAAGATAGGTGAATTAAACAAAAATGAAGAATGAATTTGAGAAACATATAGACAATTATCTAAACAGTTTAAGACCCTGCATGATAACTGATGCGATCAGATATGCAATGGATGGAGGCAAACGTTTCAGGCCAAGGATCATCTTTTCAATAATGAAAGGTCTTTCTCTAGATGAAAAGCTATCTTATGATGCAGCACTAGCTCTGGAAATGATCCAGACCTATTCACTCATTCATGATGATTTACCAGCCATGGATAATGATGATATGCGTAGAGGAAAGCCATCACTTCATAAGGCTTTCCGAGAAGATGTTGCAATCATTACAGGCGATGAACTATTGAATGATGCCTTTAAAGTTGTAGCACAATCTTCTTCGTATTCACCTCAATGCAAGGTTAATATCATCTCAGCATTAGGTAAGTATGCCGGACTGGATGGAATGGTTTATGGACAGTTACTCGACATAACAAGTGATAACGACAGCATCACCATTGATAAGCTGAAAGAGATCCAGGAAAACAAGACTGGGGGACTTTTCAAGATCTCCTGTCTTATTCCAATGTATATAGCTGGGCTTGATAAAGAAGAGTATTTCACCAATCTGGGAAAACAGATCGGCTACATCTTTCAGAACCAGGACGATCTGTTTGATCTGATCAAATCCGAAGAAGAAATGGGTAAATTACATTCTGATGTCAAAAACAATAAGGGTACGGCCTTATCTTTATATTCTGTCGATGAACTTAAGAAAGTTATCGATGAAGAATTTGATGAACTCTATTCTTATCTTGAAGATGCACCATTTGATCCGGTTTATCTCAAAGAACTGATAGAAGCTTTAAGAAACAGATAATCATACTAAAGGAATAAACTGTTTTTCATTGAATAATGATATAGAGCAAAATAACAGTAAATAAGTCTAAAGTGCTAAAATTATAAAGGAAATGCTTAAAAGTCTTTATATTAAAAACTACGCCATAATTGATGAAATCACTATTGAATTTAATAGTGGTTTTAATGTCTTCACGGGCGAGACCGGAGCAGGTAAATCAATAATTGTCGGAGCTCTTTCTTTTCTTATTAAAGGAAAGGCTGATCCTTCCATAATCAGAACTGGTCATGATAAGGCTATCATTGAAGGTGTCTTTTCTCTGGAAGACTTTATGAAACCGATGCTTGATGAAGCTGATATCGAATATGAAGATGAACTGATTGTACGCAGAACCATAAGTAAAGATAATCACAACACCATCAAGATCAATCAATGTTCTGTTACCTTAAACTTTCTTTCGCAGCTGTTTGGAGAACATATTGATATTCATTCACAAAAGGATTCCCAATATCTGCTCAACAGAAAGAATCATCTGATTCTTTTAGATAAATATGCTGGATCAGATACACTTTTAAAGCAATATCGGAATGCATACAAGGAGTATGCCTCTGCAGCAAAAGAATATGAAGAACTTATCAATAACACATACAATGAAGCAGATTTAGACTACTACCGCTTTGATCTGAATGAACTGGATAGTGCAAATATTGATCCTGAAGAAGAAAAACAATTAAACAGTAAAGAAAAAATATATAAGTCAGCAGAAAAATACTTAAGTGTTTTAAAAAGCAGTGATGAATTGTATAACGGTGAAGACGGCATTAAAGAAAAGCTTTCAACACTTTTCAGGAATCTGACTATTGACGATGAAAGAATCAATGAAATTAAAACAAATATTGAAAACCTTTATTATTCTTTAAATGATGAAGTTGATAAACTAAGCGCTATTCTGGATAGTTTCAATGATGAAGATCTCAATATAGAATACATTGAAGAAAGACTGTATCTGTATTCAAAGCTGAAAAGAAAATACGCTACCGATACCGAAGGACTCATAGCAAAAAGAGATGAACTGAAAGAAAAGATTGCCTTTTTTGAGGACAAAGATATTGTTCTAGCGGAAAAGAAAAGAAATTGCGATAAGCTCAAAGCTGAAGCGTTGGAGATAGCAAAAACTCTTCATAAACTCAGAGAAGCCAAAGCGATATCATTACAGAATGATATCATCAGACATTGTAATGATCTGATGCTTAATAATGTCAATTTTACCGTTCGCATCGAAAATAAAGATAATCTTGATAATAATGGTATCGATGATATAGAATTCTATATTTCTTTGAATAAAGGTGAAGAACCAAAACCGTTAAGAAATATAGCTTCCGGTGGTGAAATTAGCCGACTTATGCTGGCACTTAAGACTGTCTTTACATCTTTATCAGAAACCATGCTGATCGTATTTGATGAGATCGACACTGGAGTATCTGGTAAAGTGGCGCTTGCTATCGGACAGAAGATGTCAAGCATTGCTCAAAAAACACAAGTACTCACTATCACGCATCTGGCTGCTGTTGCCGCCTGTGCTAGTGATCATTACTATATCTTCAAAAACGATGATGAAGGATATTCAAAGACCATGATCAGAAAGCTTAATCTCAGTGAGATCATCAATGAACTGGCTGTAATATCATCATCAGAATTATCCGAATCATCGATCAAAGCAGCAGAAGAATTGTATTCGACTGCCCAAGAGAGTATCCGCAAATGAAAATAGATAATGCTGTTAAAGATTATCTATTTTCTTTATCCGCCGAAGGTAAAGCTCAACACACGATCATATCCTACAGTCATGATCTAGATCTTTATAAATGCTTTCTGCATGAAAAGGGGATAGACGATCCTGCAAAAGTGAACGACATAATAATAGATGAATTTGTAAATAAGCTGAATAAAAAATATGCATCAAGCAGTAGTGCCAGGATAAAAACAGCAATCAGAAACTTTCACAGATTCCTGAGTTTTAAGTATGATATGAAAGATCCAACTGTCAATCTTTCCGTATCAAAAAGAGAAAAAAGATTACCAATCTATGCAACAGTAGATGAAATAGAAAAACTGATGTGTATCTTCAATGATGAAATACCACAGGATCTATTTGATCATGCTATCCTTGAAAGTATCTATGGAATGGGCTTAAGAATTAGTGAATGCTGCTCATTGAAAACAAATCAGGTTAATCTGAGTGATGGCTTTGTAAAGATTCTAGGTAAGGGGAATAAAGAAAGACTGATTCCTATTCCTACAAAGACCAGAAATGTCATGGATGCCTATTTCAGAACTGTCAGATCACTATGGCTTAAAAAGAATACCAATCAGTTTTTCATCAATCATCTGGGAAAACCGATATATAGTGAGTACGTCGAAAAGATGCTTAGAAATAGTATAATTAAAGCTGGGATTGATAAACATATCACACCTCATAAACTGCGACATTCCTACGCAACACATCTGCTTAGCGGGGGTGCTGATCTGAGAGTTATTCAGGAACTTCTTGGACATTCCGACATCTCAACTACGGAAATATATACCCACGTTGATGAAGACAGGATCAGAGAAACCTATCGGAAAGCACATCCTTTAGCAAACGAAAGGGGATTGAATAAAAATGGAAAATAGAAGGGTATTCGTAATAGTTATAGATTCCTTAGGAGTTGGATGGGAAGATGCTTCTCATCTTTATGGTGATGAAGGAGCTAATACTATAGCACATATTTTTGAAGCAACAGACGGAAAGTACAAAATTCCAAATCTGCAAAAAATGGGTTTATGTAATTTAACTGAGGTAAAAGGTAATCCAGCAGTGGAAAAGCCAATTGCATATTATGGCAAACTTAAAGAACAATCTGTTGGAAAAGATACCATGACCGGACATTGGGAAATAATGGGGGTTCATACTACTAAACCAGCTGTTACATTTACCGATACTGGTTTTCCTGAAGATCTCATGAATGAACTGGAAACAAGAACAGGCCATAAGTTTATTGGAAACTATGCTGCTTCTGGAACAGAAATCATAAAAGATTTAGGAGAAAGACAGTTACAGACTAAAGAAATGATCATCTATACTTCAGCAGATTCTGTATTACAGATTGCTGCCAATGAAGATCTGTTTGGCATAGATGAGATCTATAGAGTATGCTCAATCGCCAGAGAAATCTGTTCCTCAAAGCCAGAATGGATGGTAGGCAGAATTATCGCGAGACCATTTGTTGGAACTGATAAGGATAATTTTGAAAGAACACCAAACAGACATGACTATGCCTTGTCACCAAGCGATGAGACAGTCTTGGACTATCTGAAAGAAGCAGGATATGATGTCATATCAATCGGCAAAATTAACGATATATTTAATGGACAGGGCGTAACCAGAGCTATCAAATCAAGATCATCCCACGAAGGATTGCAACAGACTATTGAAATAGCCAAGGAAGAGTTCAACGGTATATGTTTCACCAATCTTGTCGATTTTGATGCTAAATGGGGTCACAGAAGAAATCCAAAAGGTTATGCCAAGGAATTAGTCGACTTCGATCAGAATATCGATGATCTGATAGATAATATGAAAAAAGACGATATTCTATATATCACTGCAGATCATGGAAATGATCCAACCTGGACAGGAAGTGATCACACTAGGGAAATGATACCTCTGATCGTATATTCAAAATCATTTAAAGAACCAAAAGAATTACCTTTAAGAGATTCATTTGCAGACATCGGTGCAACAATCGCTGAACAGTTTAATGTTAAGACCCCTAAGATCGGAAAATCATTCAACGATCTTCTTAAATAGAATAATAGAGGGAAGCAGATATCCTCATAAATCCTATTGTAAAATCGCTCAAAAATATCTATATAAAAAAGTCGTATAATATACATTATGCGAAATAGTATATAAATAGATATTATATTGAATGAATATAATAAAAACGCCTTGTTTATTAACAAGACGTTTCTTTTTTTAATTCTTTAATTAAGAATTATTTCTTGAATAAATCTTTTAAAGCCTTTGCAGGTTTGAATGCTGGAGACTTGCTTGCAGCAATCTTAATCTTTTCACCAGTAGCTGGGTTGATACCAGTTCTAGCTTTTCTAGCTTTAACTACAAATTTACCGAAACCAGAAATATCTGTAGTAACGTTTTTAGCTAATTTTGCAGCGATTTCATCAAAAATTGTATTGACAACTTCATTGGCTTCTTTCTTAGTATAGCCGTACTGAGCTACTAATTTTTCAGCTAAATCTTTCTTAGTGATTTTCTTTTCCATTTTTATTCAACCTCCTGTGAATATTATAGTATTTTCAGTCTATAAAATCAATTAAAAAGCCTTATTTTAAAGGCTTTTTACATGTTTTTGTTATTTAGTTGAAAGTTCAATTAATTCAGAAAATAGGTGATCCAGACTTGACTTTTCAATCTGTTTTACTGCTGCAGCATTCGAATGACCACCACCATGATATTTTGAACAGATTGCGTTAATGATGTATCCCCTCTTCGATCTGACTGAACAGTCATACATGCCATTATTTTCTACGGCAAAGGCCCAAATCTTCAGTTCATCAATATTACCTATTTCATCAATATGTGATTTTGCTTCAGCGGCACCTATACCGATCTGATCTAATTGTTTTTTATTTAACAGAATATAGCCGAATTTTTCCTTAACTTTGAAATATGAACGAATTTTCGATAATTTCTGGAAAGTGTCAAGATCAACATTCATTACATATTCGACCAGATCCGATATCTTCAGATCCCCTGTTTTTGCCAGATATGAAGCTGTATCAAGAGTATGATAGGTAGTATTGGTTGTTTTAAAATTCAAAGTATCTGTGATCATTCCACAGTAGAGATATCGACAGGTCTTTTTTGAAACAACGAAAGAAGAAAACTCCTTAGACCTGAACATATCAGCCATGATCTCACAAGTTGCAGCTGCTTTTGAATTGACATAGTTGATATCGCCATAATCGTCAATAGCAGGATGATGGTCTATCTTAATTATGAAATCAGCTTCCATAAATCTGTTATCATCTACCCTTTCAGCTGTTGCTGTATCAACAACGATTGCCAGAGATCTTCTGATATAGGCATCAGAAATCCTGTCTTTTTTGGTGATAATATCATATTCATCGTTTCCAGCAATCTTTACTGTCTTTTCCTTAAAATTATCACGAATAAAAGAATGCAAAGCCAATGCTGAAAACATACAATCACCATCTGGACGCTGATGCCTAAAGATTGTTATTGAATCATATTCTTTAATTTTATTAAGAATACTGTTATACATTAAAGTCCTAAAATTCTGACAGTATCTTCAACGATTGCTAACTCTTCATTGGTTGGTACAACGAATACTTTGATCTTTGAATCAGGAAGTGAAAGTTCAGCTTCAGAATGACATTTAGAATTGAGTTCATAGTCGATCTTTAAGCCAAGGCCTTCTTCAAGTTTCTTGCAGATCATTTCTCTTACATTGACAGCGTGCTCACCAAGACCAGCTGTAAATGTCAATGCATCAACATGACCTAATTGCATTACATAACCACCGACAACATTGATAACTCTATTAACATAGAGATCATATGTCAGCTTAGCTCTTTCGTTTCCTTCCTTTATGGCATTTTCAACATCTCTCGAATCAGAAGAAATACCAGAAATACCTAACATACCGGATTTCTTATTCAGGTAAGTTTCCATCTCTTCTGGTGTGCAATTAAGCTTCTTTTCCATGAAATATACGACAGTTGGGTCGATATCACCACATCTTGTACCCATCATGATACCGCCTAATGGAGATAAGCCCATCGAGGTATTAACACATTTACCACCTTTAATAGCAGTAATAGATGCTCCAGAACCTAAGTGTAAAGTAATGAG
>CAMNFQ010000002.1 GCA_946537295.1 uncultured Bacillota bacterium | reverse complement strand
AATGTTCAAAATAGTATAGGTATCTTATATTGATACGGAATCGAGGTAGTAAAATGATTCTATTGATTATGACTATATTCATGTATGGGGGAATCTATGCACTGATCAAAACAGACAAGAATCCTCTTACAGATTATGAAAAAAGACTTGTGCTTAAACAGGCACATCTCAGTATCTGACGGCATCAAATGGTGTCGTTTTTTTATGTTAAGATTAAGATATGATCGATATAGCTAAACTCGATGAAAGAAAGTTATGTTCAATGATTGACCATACCTATCTGAAACCTTTTGCTTCAAAGCAAGATTTTATAAAACTTTGTGAAGAAGCCAAACACTATCATTTCGCAATGGTCGCCATCAATTCCTATCCAGTAAAGATGTGTCATGAACTTCTTGCGGGAACCGATGTCCATGTTGGGGCAGCTATCGGTTTTCCTTTAGGCCAACAGACAATTGAAACAAAATGTTTTGAAACAAAGAAAGCAATCGAAGATGGAGCTGATGAGATCGATTATGTTATCAATATTTCAAAATTAAAAGACAATGATCTTGATTACATTGAAGATGAAATGAGAAGGATCGTTTCAATATGTAAGGATAACAATGTCTTAAGTAAAGTTATCTTTGAAAACTGTTATCTTAATAAACAGGAAATTATTGAACTGTGTAATATCGCTAAAAAAGTAAAGCCAGACTATATCAAGACTTCAACCGGTTTTGGCAGTTCCGGGGCAACAGTAGAAGATGTAAGACTGATGAAAGAAATCGTCGGCGATGAGATTAAAGTAAAAGCAGCCGGTGGTATCAGAGATTATAAGACCTGCAAAGAAATGATCGAGGCAGGAGCTGAAAGGATCGGGACTAGTTCTTCCTTAAAGATCATTGAAGAATTCAGAAAAGAAAAAAAGATCTAACGATCTTTTAAATGGCGTCCATGGAGAGACTCGAACTCCCGACCGTCCGCTTAGAAGGCGGATGCTCTATCCAGCTGAGCTACATGGACAGCACAAGTATAATAACATATTTTGACAGTTAAATTCAAATTAGATTTTCATATATAGAAACAGAGAGGTTTTGCCATGAATCCATTACTGATGATCTTAATTGTTATTGTTTTGATTATTGTCATTCTTTTACTCATTGCCTTTATCAGAACCTTATTCATCAAGACTAAGACTTCGACCTATCATCCTTCTGATGATAGTTCCAGGGCAAATGACTATGCTGAAAAACTGCAGAAGATGATCAGAGTTGAGACGGTTTCAAGCAGAGAAAATCAGGATATCGCAAAATTTCTGAAGCTGCACAAAGTGATGGAAGAGATCTTCCCTAACGTCTTTGAAAAATGTCAGAAGATCGATCTTGGGGGAAACCTCTTAGTAAGATGGCCAGGAAAAGATCCTGATCTTCAGCCTATCGTTCTTACTTCTCATCTTGATGTTGTACCAGCGGATGGACAATGGAGTTATCCTCCATTTGAAGGAAAGATCGTTGATGGCAAGATCTATGGACGTGGTTCTTTTGATGTAAAGTGTGGTGTCATGGCCTTCTATCAGGCAGTTGAAGAATTGATCATTGATGGCTATCAGCCGGATTGTGATGTCTATCTTGGTTCTAGCTGCACTGAAGAGATCGCAGGTGATGGTGCCCCAACTATCTGTAAGTGGTTTACTGATCATAATATCCGTCCATTCCTTTTATGTGATGAAGGAGGAACGATCGTCTCTGATCCGTTTGTAGGTGTACATGGCGATTTTGCGGCAGTCGGTATCTTTGAAAAAGGCTATGGTGACATCAAGATCATCGCCAAAGGAAAAGGTGGCCACTCCTCTACTCCGGGCAAGAATACGCCGATCGCCAGACTCGCAAAGTTTATTAATGAAATCGAAAACAAATCACCATTCAAAGTTGAATTTACTCCTGCTGTAGATAATCTTCTATATGTGATGGCACAGCATAACAGTAATTTCTTATTGAAGATGGTTCTTTCTAACCTCTGGCTGTTTAAACCTATCTTAAAGAAAGTCATGCCGGCTATTTCTTCACAAGCTGCTGCCATGCTTCAGACGACAATGTGCTTCACGATGCAACAGGGATCCAACGCAACTAACGTCATTCCACAGGAAGCCTATGTTACCGCAAATCTGCGTTTCATTCCTTTCCAGGGAAAAGATGAAAGTCTCAATATCGTCAGACAGATAGCTAAGAAGTATGACTTGGAAATCGAAGAGATCACCTGCAATGATCCTACCAGTTCTCTGGATCTGAATGGTGAACAGTTCTTAATGGCCAAGGAAGTTATTCATAAGGTCTTCCCAGGTGTTGAAGTAATTCCATATGTTGTAACAGGAGGTACTGATTCAAGATTCTATGATGGCAAGATCGATGCTTCGATCAGATTTGAACCGGTCTATGTCAGTAATGAACAGCTTTCCAAGATGCACGGTGTCGATGAAAATCTTGATATCAACACTTTACCATTGGCGGTAGACTACTATAAGGAAATGATAAAAATTCAGGAAAAAAGGAAATAATGAAGATTGCAGATAGACAGATAGATATTTATATCAATACTGATAAAAAATGTGTTCCTTTCATCATCTTCAATTCTGATGGTGATGAAGCAATTGCAGTCAATAAAAGATTACTGGAATTAGGATGTCATGATTATGTTCTGATCGCCATATCAGGACTTGATTGGAACAGTGACCTTTCCCCATGGAGCACTCCTGCCATCTTTAAAAATGGTGAAGACTTTAAAGGAAATGCTGATGCCTATCTTCAGGAACTTATCAATACGATTATTCCGGAAGTTATCAATCATCTGAAAGAAAAAGAGATAAGCGCTGAGTGTCTTAGCATTGCCGGCTATTCTTTAGCGGGATTATTTGCCTTATATGCACTATATAACTGTGATTTATTTTCTAATGCCGCAAGTGCTTCTGGCTCATTATGGTATCCAGGCTTTATGGAATATATCGAATCACACAAATTGAGCGATAAGGTTGATAAGATCTATCTCTCCTTAGGAAACACTGAAAGCAAGACCAGAAATCCTGTAATGGCTAAAGTCGAAGAAAACACGATTAGGTATTATGAATCATTAAAAGATAAGATCAATATTATCTATGAAGAAAACGAAGGTAATCATTTCAAGGATCCTGATATCAGGATGGCTAAAGGGATAAAGTATCTGCTTGATCAGTAGTCGATCGAATCAAGATGGGTGAAACGACGTCCCAGTATATTTGCCCAACGTTCCGGATAGAAAGAGGAGTAGCGGTATACTCCTTTTCTTCTGAGCCTCACAAAGCGCGGAGTATTGGCCCAGGCAAGTGATGGGATACCGATTATAAACAGATAGAATGGTCCTAGGATACACGATTGAATGGAATGACCATATTCATGAACGATAACTCTTTGATCATCTGTTCCCAGAAACAGAAAGATGCCAAGAGACATTGAAGATTTCAGATTCCATCTGGTAACTAGAGCACCATGGAAAAAACGCCTTTTTTCTTTTGGACCGGTAAGTAAGACATAGATCCATATTAAAAAACCCAAGGCATTCTGGATAATGCCCCAGGTCATCTGCAAGAAGTAATAGAAAGTATATCTGATTATCCTTTTCATTTCTTATTTGAACTGACTTGGATGTTTATAGTAGAAATCTTCCTTTTCCTTAAGTTCCTTAAGCTGATGATTCTGCTTATCATCAAGAAGTTCATAGATATCCTTGAAGATATTATCCCAGCTGAAGAAGGAATCCTTATCCATATTCAGATATTCAACTGTCTTTTCTGTTCCATCTGGTACGATCGGATGAGAGAGTACTGTTGCGACTCTGACCATATAGAAGGCATCAATCAAAGTCTGTTTGATATTTTCTTCATTATTAGAATTCTTGGACCAGAACTTGGAAGCATTTCTGATATAGGAATCAAGATCATTGATGATCTGATGCAGTTCAAAACGATACATATGATTCTCATAATTGAGGATCGTTCTTTCGGCGATCTGCTTATATTCAGGTGAGACTTCACCATATGGAAGTACACCATTGAAGTATTTCTGTGCACTGTAGAAACAGCCTCTGACCATTCTGTTCAATACATTGGTATAAAGATTACCTTGTGATAAGACCGGATCTGGTTCATTTGTGTTGGCATCAGGATTTAAAGGTTGTGGCATAAAGCTTACTGATTTGTTTCCTAAAGCCAGCGACAGGAAGTGTGCTCTTAACTGTTCCGGGGTATAGTAGTTGAGTAAGTCAGCAGCCATTGGTGGCTTGATCTCACTTGATGAAGAAGCTTTCTTGTCTAAGAACAGGATATGATGGTTTGCGACCAAGGTCGTTAATTGAAGCTGTCCATCTTCCGGATGAATACTGAGATTATCCTTACCCTGTTGTGCCATCCATAAAGGCATTTGCGCAACACCATAGAAATAGATATTATCCTGACCGATAAACTGGAAGACGGTCGCATCCTTGCTGCACCAGTATTTCTTCCATTCATCATCACTCATTCCCTTACGTTTGAAATAAGCCTTGGTGAAGGAAATTGGAGCCCATAAGCTTTCTGGCCATACCCAGACAGTGAGATCTTCCTCATCTTCAAGTTTAGGTGCCTTGACACCCCATTCGATATTACCGGTAAGTCTTAAAGGTACAAGGGTCTTACCTGTACGGTATCTGATACCGGCATTTGATAAGATCGGACAGGCCTTTTCACGTTTTTCCAGCTTGTCAAAAGAAACAGTGAAACTGCCCTTGATGTTTTCAAGATCAGAGTTTTCATGCTCTGGCAGATCCTTTTCGATCGCAAGATACTGCTCAAGATATTTCTGCTGAATATAGATAACCGGTGCACCTAATGATTCTTCCATTGTTTCTGCCACGATTCTTCTGACATTCTTCTTGCCTTTGATATCGTTGACATATTCTTTAAGCAGATCATTGAATTCGGTGAGTTTGAAATACCAGTTAGTGACATCTCTCATTTCCGGGGTTTCACCTGATAAAGTTGATTTAGGATCGATCAGTTCCTCTGGCATATACTGATGTCCCAGATCACATTCATCCGCATAGCCTTTTTCAGACTGACAGTTTTCGATCGGACATTTGCCTACGACCTGACGGCCATTGAGGAAACAGTGATATTTAGGATCATAGAATTGCTTAGTTACCAGCTTTTCCAGCCAGCCATTCTTATAGAGATTTCTGATAAATTCGTTAGTCTCTTCCTGATGAACTTCCTTGGTATCTTCAAGTCCTGAAGCGCCAAAAATGTCTAAAGAGATCTTATAGTCTTTGAGGGTCTTTTCCTGTGCCTTGTGGTTTTCCATGACATAGTCTTCGATACTTCCCTGATAGCCTTCGCTCTCAACTTTCTTACGATAGCCTTCAGCGATCGGTGAGCCATAGCAGTCTGTTCCGGAAACAAAGACGACATTGTCCTTGCCAATCCTGTCTCTTAAAAAACGTGCATAGACATCCGCATGGACAAACATGCCTCCGACATGGCCAAAATGCAGGGTCTTGTTGCCATAAGGCATACCACCTGTAACTACAGCTTTCTTTGGAAAAACAGGACGTTCCATTCTAAATCCTCCCTAATATACTTAACTTTTTTATTATATCTTATTTCATCCTAAACATGATGATACAATTAAGTTAGAAAAATAGATCTTATAATAACATGATCAGAAAGGCAGTATGAAATGAAAATCAGTTCTAAGAATGCTTCCAAGCTTTTAAAACAGTTCAATGAAGAACGCGATTCTTTGATTCTGCAGGAAAACCAGTCAAAGATGTTTCTGGCAGCAGTAGGAGAAGATATCGAAAGTGTCAGACCGGAATATGACTATGAAGCTGTTCAGAAACAGCTTAAGGATCTGGAAGAAAAGATCGTCAAGCTTAAACATGCGATCAATGTCTTTAATACGACAACTGTTCTTAAAGACTTTGAGATGAGTATTGATGAAATGCTGGTATACATTCCTCAGCTGACGCAACGTAAAAACAAGCTTGATCAGATGCGCAAAGTCTTGCCAAAACAAAGAGTTGAAAACTATACTTCTTCCAATATCATTGACTATCGGATCATCAACTATGATCTGGAAAAGATCAGAAAAGATTATGATAAGACGGTGGAAGAATTAAACAGGGCTCAAAGTGTCCTGGACGAAGCCAATATCAATCTCAGTTTTGAAGTAGATCTCTAATCTTCCTATATGACACCATTTTTCCTTACACGGAAACTCAATTGTTTATTGTTTAGTGTTATTTGTTATTAATACCGTTATCATTTATAGGAAAATGTTTATCTGTCAGTCTCAAGCTGATTTTTGCACGGTGTTCATATGAAAACTTGGCAGATTGTGGCCTGGAAGTTTGGGTTTCAAGGGTCACTTTTAGGTTATAATATTGTTAAGTAATATTTACACAATAATGGAGGATAATATGGAAGAAAACAATATGAATGTAGTTCTTGAAAGCTACACCAGGAAAGCACAGGATCTGCTTTCTGATAATGGAAAAGTCGAAGAAATCCTGAGAACAGCCGAAACGAAACTCAAAGAAGTTCCTGAGATCGGTGAAAAGGTTGCACAGTTACCTCTGATGCTTTCAATGATCCGTTCCTACATCACCAAGGAGTATACGCAAGTTTCCAACAAAGTCGTCATTTCAATGATTGGTGCCTTCTTATATCTGATCACTCCTCGTGATCTCATCAACGACAGAATTCCGGTTCTTGGTATTGTCGATGATGTTGCGATACTGGGTCTGGCATTAAAACTGAACGAGAAAGAACTTGAAGAGTATTCGCTCTGGCGTGAAAGCAAAGACAAGAAAGAAAACAATACTATTACAATTCAATAATTATCCAGGATAGCTAAGCTATCCTTTTTAATTTAGCGAATTTTTCCTACAATATAGTTATGAATATTTTTACTTATTACGATATTACCTTTATTGCATCTTTGGTCCTAAGTATAATCTATGTCTGGAGATGGCATAGACACTTTAATATTCACATCACTATGATCTTTATCCTGATCCCGATCACGATCTTAGGATACATTCAGTTTTCTCGATCTGTTAATCTGGAAGAAGCCTTATTGGCAAACAAGATCATATATCTGGGAGGTTGTTTCCTCTTACCATTTATAACCTTAGCTGTGCTGGATCTGTGTAATATCAATGTAAAAAAATGGGTCAGACTGGGCTTTTTTGTCCTGAGTTCGATCGTCTATATAATTATTCTTTCCACCGGAAGAAGTGATGTCTTCTATTCCCACGTTGAATTTAAACTTGTCAACAACAGCGCATCGCTTATCAAGGAATATGGTATCCTTCATCCAGTTTTCTACATAATGGTCATTATCTATCTGTTGATCAATATAATAGGCCTTTATATCGGTTATTACCATCGCAAAGATGTTTCCCGTAAAATCGTAACCCTCTTATTCTTTACGGAATTCATTTCGATCTTCTGCTACTTCTTTGAAAGGATCATCAAACTGGGATTTGATCTGGAACCTTTAACTTACAATATAGCCCAGATTGTCTACCTGATTATTATCAAAAAACTTAATCTCTATAATATATCTGATACGGTAATTGATTCACTGATACAGAAAGGTAATGTCGGTTTTGCCTCCTTTGATTTTGGCTACAACTATCTGGGAAGTAATGAGACAGCCAGGACAATCTTTCCGGAACTAAGTGATCTAAGAGTTGATACGGACATCAGAAATAATGAGGTTCTTAAAAACAGTATCTATCTATGGCTTGAAGAATGTAACAGATCAAGAAAACCATCTGATACCTACTATGAAAAAGATGACAGTATCTATAAGGTCGATATCAATTACCTGCATGATGGTTTACGAAAAAGAGGTTATCAGCTCTTCATTACTGATGACACCAAGAATCAGCGTTTCAATCAGCAGTTACAGAAAGCTGTCAAAGAAAAGACGGAACATATCGAAGAAATGAACGATGCATTCATCATGGGTATGGCGACCATGGTTGAAAGCCGTGATAATTCAACCGGTGGTCATATCAAAAGGACTTCTGAAGGAGTCAGGATCCTGACTGATCAGATCAGAAAAGACAACAGGCTCAATCTGAGTGAAGAATTCATCTCCGATCTGATCAAGGCTGCTCCAATGCATGATCTGGGTAAGATCGCCGTTGATGATGCGATCTTAAGAAAACCTGGTAAGTTTACTCCGGAAGAATTTGAACAGATGAAGAAACATGCGGCCGAGGGTGCCAGAATCGTCAGTACCGTCTTAGAGAGTATTGATGATGAAAAGTTCAAGAAGATCGCAGAAAACGTTGCGCACTACCATCATGAAAGAGTCGATGGATCAGGCTACCCGGAAGGACTTAAAGGTAACGAAATACCAATGGAAGCCAAGATCATGGCAATAGCTGATGTCTATGATGCCTTAGTATCCAAGAGAGTATACAAAGATAAGATGTCCTTTGAACAGGCAGACAAGATCATCATGGAAGGTATGGGAAAACAGTTCGATAAGATCCTGGAACCATACTATGTAGCTGCCAGAAGTGAACTTGAGGCCTATTACAGTAAACAGCAGTAGTTTTTGTTTTGATCACCTTACTGTGTATTTTTTGCTTCTGCCATTCCCTAACGCTACGATATATCCTTTTTCTATAAGTCTGTTTATAATTCTTACAGTTTTTGTTTTGCCAAAATCCAGATCAGCTAAAATCTCTGAACTCGACATTGTTTTTCTTTTTATAAGGTTATAGACCTGTTTTTCATCTTCATTCATATCTGTTTTTCTTCCAATATCGGAAGAACTATTGTAATACTGTTTTCCCTGATTTCGTAGAGTGGTTTATTCTCACTTTTTGTATATGATTTATTTTCTTTTTTTTGAAGGTCGCCAATGACTTAGTCCACATACGCCTTGATAGATTCGCGTCTGAAGATTTGCCTTTATTACCTTCACACATCACCTCACGATGATGCATTAGACTATACTTACCCTCTGCCGTAATTCCATGGGCTGATATTTCGATCAGTCAGAATAGAACGACTGCCCGTTGTAAAAAAGCGAACGCAAAGTATATTCGTTCGCTTATTCGTTCGTTTTTGTTCGTATTTTTTCTATTCGTTCGCTAAAATTTCGTCAAATAGCCTGTTTAATGTTTTTTCATCAAATGATGTGCCCATATAATAGGCTTTTCCTTTGCCATAATCATTAACTACGGCAGCAGAGTATTTGCCAAATGGATTATCGACATAACTGATCAGTTCTTTACCGGTCGTAACCTTAAGCAGTTCCTCAAAGACATAGCCTTCGCCTTCTTCATTTCCATAAAGACACTTGGCACTTTGACCTGATAGTAATGATTCATGTTCCTCAATGACACATCCTGTCAGATCATCAAGATCGACCGGCAGACGCTTATTGAAGACCAGATTATTATCTGTATCCTTCCAGGCTGTTCGTGGCGTCATGAGGACTTTTGAGCCCTTAGAAACGAAATCTTTCAGTTTCTTCTTGAAATCATCAGACATGATGATGAAATATGGTAAGATCAGCAGTTTATACTTAGAGAAATCCGCATCTGATGGGATGATATCACAGTTAAGATTTCTGATATAAAGCTGTTTATAGAGCTTCTGACATTCTTTTTCATAATCAAAGACATCTGACTGTCTTTGTAAAGACATGGAGATCTTGGAATCAAAATCATAGACGATTGCGACATCTGACTTTGGATATTCGATCTTTCTTTGTCTTGCTTCTTCAAAGAATGACTTGGTCTCATAGTATTTTCTTCTTTTGACATTATCCGCATCAAGGATTCCAAAACAGAACTGTTCAGCACCCTTAATGAAACCACGGTAACGGAAAAAGATAACTGTTTCAACACCATGATCAAGTGAACTTAATGACCATTTCTTGGCTTCATCTGGTCTTGGGGCATAACCGATATCATTATGACCCTGCTGACCCATGATCGCTTCGGTGATCCAGATCTTGTCCTGCTTGAAACCACGGGCAAAATCAACGGTAAAGGCCAGGTCTGATTCTGACATTGGAGCCTTCTGGCCACCCCAGACCGGATAGTTGTTGTAGGAAACAAAATCCAAGGTCTTCGCAACATCAAATGGTGAGAAATGTTTCTGGATCGTTCCACCTTCAAAGTCATGGGTAACCAGGTGATTGCGATCTTCACTTCTTACAGCTTCAGCCATCAGTTTAATGACATTGACAGTTGAGAGATTTCTGAATCTTTCCCATTCAAGTCTTAGTGATGGGTTTTGTGCAACAAAGGAAGGTCTAGGTAAAGGAATATCTTCAAATTCATAGTAGGTCTGATTCCAGAAGGAAGTTCCCCATCTATCATTCAGATCATTGATATCCTGATATTTGTTTTTCAGATAGGCGATGAACTTTTTATGACATGTCTCACAATAACACATGTCAGAACCTTCGTGTCCGATCTCATTTTCGATCTGATAGGCAACGATGGCTTCTTCATCCTTGTAGTGCTTGGCGATTGCCTTAGCTAAAGATGTAACTTTTTCCAGATAGATGTCATTGTTGTAGCAGTGTCCTCTTCTGGCACCAAAAGGCTGTCGATAGCCTTTTTCATCTTCGTTCATTATTTCCGGATGTGCCCGATATAACCATGAAGGTATTGTGGCTCCTGGCACGCACATCAGGATCTTAAGTCCCTTATTCTTGGCCTTGGCTATGACTTCATCAAAGAAAGTGAAATCATAGTGACCATCAGATGGTTCAAATCTGTCCCAGGCAAAATCACCGATCCTGATCAGATTTGCCCCGAGTTCAACGATATTGTCAAGATCTTCATCAACCAGATCCATTCCCCATTGTTCGGGATAATAATCTACTCCAAGATATTTCATTTAAATTCTCCATCAAGCAGTCTGTTTACAGCTGCTGTATATTCATCTTTCGCTCTCATATATGCTGCCGCATGACCGCAATTATCGATCAGATGAAGTTCCTTAGGTGAGCGGCAATATTTATACATTCTCTCTGACATACTGCATGGTACGAAGTGATCGTTTTTTCCATGAATAAACAGTATTGGTATATCAGTTTCACTTACACACTTCTCTCCTTTGGAAGTATTGAAACTGATACCGGTAATTACGATTGACCAGAACCAGGCCAGATAACCAAGTGGGAAATATGGCATATGGTAGATATCCTTGATCAGATATTTTGAGATGTTTTCAATTGAATCAAAACCGCAATCATCAATGATACCGCAGACATTCTCAAGTTTTTCATTAGCACAATGAATGACTGTAGCACCACCCATTGATACACCGTGCAGATAGATCTTTGGCTTATAATACATCTCATTTACCAGATCGACCCAACGGGCAACATCTCGTTTATCATGTTCAGAGAATCCCAGATATTTTCCTTCTGATTTTCCATGAGCTCTATCGTTAAGTAGCAGGATTGTGGAACCTCTTTTACGATAGATCTCGATACGATCCGCAAAGTCTTCCTGCATCGAAGATTTATAGCCATGGACACAGATGACAACTTCCTTAGGATTGCCTTCCAGAAGATAGCCATAAAGTGTCAGATTATCGAAAGAAGTGATTGAAACTTCCTTGAAAAAGATCTTATTGAATTTCTCAATATACGGCTCACGGAATTTATAGTATTCTCTGGCGGTTGGACGCATCAGATCACTTTCTGAATCAATATTTGCGGGATCCAGAGCACTTTCCTTATCACCTTTCTGCTGGTCATTATAAAGAAAGACCGAATTAAAAACATAGAATCCTCCAGCCAACAAAAGAATCAGAATGATGATTATTCCTATTAAAACCCAGATCATTCTAATCTACCTGAACATTATGAAGATCAACATCCTTGGTCTCTTTGACCATCAGCATCATGATAGCTAAGGCAACAACCATGATTGGAAGATAAGCGATAGTTAAGACACTAGGCAGATTGGTTGAACCGGCAGCCATTGTAACGATATTGTTGTAGATCATATTGAAACCTGTACCAAACATACCGATGAGCTGCATTGAGCCAACAACAGAGGCACGCATTTCCGTCGGTGTTGATTCAGATGTGATAACGAAATAGATCATATCAGAGATCGACCATAAGCCGGCAATTGAGATACCATAGGCCAAACCGGTGATATATGGATTTAATGGATTGATACAGCCATAGGCAAATACCGCAAGTCCTAAAGCTGCCCAAAGACCCAGAATAAGAGCAGATTTCTTACGACCTAATGAGTCAGTGATAAAGCCACCGATCATTGTGAAGACACCATTGATAATCGGGTAGAACATAAGTACGATATTAGTCGCATCAGTGTTCATGACGCCATTATATTTACCAGCTTCTAACATTGCCTGATACTTACCGGTATAACCGGTTGAGAAAGCCATCAGTAAAGCAACGATCGCAATAGCTCTGGTCTGACGGTTAGTGAAGATGAACTTGAAGGAAGACCAGACTGATACACTTTTTTTCTTTTCTTCTTCCTGAGCCTTCTTTTCTGCTTCAGCCTTGGCTGCTCTTTCAGCTTCTGAAGATCTCAGATATTCTAATCTCCTCTTGGTATAGACTGGTGTTTCTCTGACAAAGTAGATTGCAGCAATACCGACCGCAAAAGCCAGGATGATTGGAATGATGAAGACATTTCTCCAGGTACTAGGTACCGCGTCATTGACAAACAGTTTAACAAACAGACCTAAAGAAGAAACGGAGATCAAAGCCAGACCCTTGGTGATTGAACACAGCTTTGCACGATGCTTCTTCGGTGCACATTCCATGATATAGATGACCTGTACATCATTAGGTGTAAAGAAAGTCATAATGACCGCACCAATGACATAGACAAAGATACTCTTGGAAATGATACATACTAACATTCCCACACCCATTCCTAAAGTATTGATGATAAGGAACAATCTTCTGCCATAACGGTCAGCCAATGACTTGTAGAATGGTGAGATCAGATAAGACAGATAACCTGCCATGGTGATAAAACCTAAGGTAGCAGATGCGTTGTCATATTCTGTAGAAGGATAGACAACATTAAAAAGATCTCTTGTAGTCTGTACATCAACGACACCTCTTACCGATGAAGCAAGTTCATCAACGATATAGACGATGGTCAGTACAACTATAAGGATCGCAAAGTAATGTTTGTGAGAATGAAAGGCGCTTGCCTTCTCAAGTTGGGCAATTTCCCGTTTTTCTCTTTCTAGTTTACTCATATTATAAAAACCCCTTTTTAAAACTAAACCTCTTCTATTATATGCCAAATGTAAGCGTTTTACTATCAGTACAAAGAAAAACTTCTCCATATCGGAGAAGTCTATTCATATACACTTTTATCGACCGGATCGCCGATCTTTTCCATCAGCAGTTGAGGATGTTCCAGAAGGTGTTTCAGCAGTTTTAATGATCTGGCGAAATAGAAGCCATCAGCGATTCTTTCATCAAGAGTGATGGTTGTTTCCACCTTATCTCTTCCCTTATCATCCTTATACATCGTACCGATCGTAATCATCATGGAATTGGTTCCAAAGTTGCTGAGATGGTGATAGCACGAATCAGCACCGATCGAGCCAAGATTTGATAAAAGACAGGTCGTATAGTTTGGATCACCTTTCTGTAAATCCTGCGGATAGATCCCATGGTATTCCATCCTGCTTAAGATCCAGAAGAAGATCTCTAAGATAAACCTGGGAAGTTTTCCTACAAACTCCATCGTCTTGTCTAATGAGTTAGGACCAGATTTACGGGCTTTGGATACATCACCCAGAATGATCTTGGAGATATTATCGAGATTCATATCTTCCTTGACCTTGAGTGTCATCAATGTTTCGACTGCTTCATCTTCAAACTTCTGTTTGGCAACAAAAGACAGTGTAATATCGTTTCTTTGCCAGAACTTTCTGCCGGCAATGAAGATATTCATCTTTGGACGATGATAGATCGTTCTTGCGACAGCAGTGCAGATACAATGAAACAGCTTGTATTGGGTATTTTCTTCTTCGTTGTGTTTCTTGATAAACTTCAGCAGATCGGTGATATCAAAGACTGTAGTTGTTGATACCTCAGCCTCTGTTCTTTTAGGCATTACATAAGGAATTATTGAATGAAATGGATCAGGATCATTCAACAGTACAGCATCTTTTCTTTTCATTATCCTTTTACGTAAGTTTCTATCCTTTCATCAGCATTTCTTACATCGACACCTCTGATAGCCAGACCATCAGAAATCTTAGCATTTTTAAGTGTTCCCTGCATCTCTAATAATGAGATACCAAAGGTACCTTCATCATTGGTACAGAATGGTCTGATCTTCTTATTAGAAAAATCATAGGCAGAAAGGAAAGTTGAAACGATCCTTGGATAGGTACGATACCAGATCGGGAAGCCGATATAGACAGTATCATATTCATCCATATTGAGACGTACCCCACCTTTCATGGCAGGCTTCTCATTGTTTTCATCTTCTCTTCTCGCTCTTCTGACACAATCATCATACTTGAAAGGATATGGTTCTTCCTCTTCGATCTTGTAGAGATCAGCACCAGTCAGACTGGCGATCTTTTCGGCAACGATCTCGGTATTGCCTTTGGTAAGTTCAACTATTTCATTATTCTGAAGGTTTTCTCCTACATGAGAAAAATAAGCTACTAATGTTTTCATTTTTTTTACTCCTGAATTCTCTTCTTATTATACCTGAAACACTCTTTCTTATCATTCACCTTTAAAGATCAGCAAGATATCATTTTCTAAAACGATCGTATCGCCATTAGGAATGATCTTTTCCTCATCTCTGATGATCATGATGATCAGCTGATTATCAGGGATAGCCAGCTCTCTGACAGTTTTATTAGCCCAATGATGACCTGCATAGATATCGACCTGTTCTACCATTTCCTTTTTGGCCGGATAGTATGGTGGCACATTCATGATCAGATCATCGTTGACCTCAACAACACTTTTTCCTCTGGCAGCAATCGATTTACCATCGCGTTTGATCATGATGACCTGTGAGCCAAATGGTACATCGATCTCCTTGATCTTCTTTCCTACCCAGGAATTTCCTTCATTGATATGAACTTTGGCAAACTGGAAATCAACAGTCTCGCCATAATCATTGAAGGTCTTGGAGATATTGGCGTTCTTTTCTACCATATCAAGTTTCTTGGAGAAATATGGTAATAGTGCACCCTGTATTGCGATTGAGAATAACGATACCAGGAAGACGACGTGGAACAGATCAAAACTGAGCCTGATTCCCGAAGATACCGCAACGATCGCAAAAACGATTGATGATGCCCCACGAAGTCCAGCCCACGAAATAAGCAGACACTGTTTCAAGGAACACTTTAATGGTTTAAGCAGGATGATACACATCAGCGGACGAGATATGAAGGTCAATATCGCAACAACCGCAAAGGCCAGTGGCATGGTTGCGGGCATACTCTTAGGGAAACTGAGTAAGCCAATGATAAAGAAGATCAATATCTGTAATAATGAAGTCATCTCGTTGAAAAAGGCAATGATTGTCCGCTTGGAATTCATACGGATATTTCCCAGATATAATCCCAGGATATAGACCGAAAGATAGGCATTTCCTCCCAGCTTGTCACTTACTGCATAACAAAGTAAGACGATGGCAATGATAAAGATGATATCAAGACCATCGGTCAGAACATTCTTTCTTGATAAGACATATCTGGTGGCATAGGCAACAATAAAACCCATCAGGAGTCCCACAGCAAGCTGGATAAAGATGGTCATGAAGATATTGCCTACCTTGCCTGACTGCATGATCCCGATAGCTGTGACAGTAAGTAAATATGCCATCGGATCGTTGCTTCCTGATTCAACTTCGAGAATTGATGAAGTTCCTTCCTTTAAATCAAGGTTATTGGACTTGAGGATGGAAAAGACGCTGGCAGCATCAGTTGATGCAAGTACGGCAGCGATCAGAAAACTTTCCGGCCAGGATAGGCTCAAGAAATAATGAAAGCACAATGTTGAAATGGCAGCAGTCAGCAAGACACCAAGAGTCGATAATGTAATGGATTTATTCAGATAGGCCTTGGCTGATTTCCAGTTGGTATTGAAACCTCCATCAAACATGATGAAGATCAGACCGATCGAACAGATCATCTCAGCAGATGAGAAATCGGAATACTCGATCCGCATGATACCATCTGAGCCAAACAGCATGCCGACAAACATGAAGAAGATCAGTGCCGGAACACCGATCTTATAGGAGAATTTCTCGGAAATAACACATAAAAGAATTACCAGGGAAACACCTAAAACAATATTACTGATCATATATACTAACCTCTATAAACGATTGAAAAGCCGTATTGACACGGCTTTTTGTATTATCTTTGTGACTGATCGTATGGCTGACCTTCAGCTTTTGGACATCCTGATTTCTTACGGAACAGGATAAGCACTACAATAACGATCAGATATGGAATGATGTTGTAGACATAGATGTCTATGTTGAGTTTTTTTAGGAATTCAACCTGATTGGCAATTGGTCCGATACACTTCAGGAAACCAAACAGCAATGATCCCATCGCAATACCTTTTGGATCCCAGTTACCAAAGATCATGATAGCTAAAGCCAGGAAGCCCATACCACCGACGGAGCTTTCAGCTGTACCTGCCGCAACTGTGGCGATATAGGTATAGCCACCAACTCCGGCCAGGAAACCAGAGATCGTTGTACCAAGATATCTCATCGCATAGACATTGATACCAACGGAACTGGCTGCCTGAGGATGTTCACCACAGGCTCTCATATGAGTACCGACCTTTGACTTGTACAGCCAGATCGATAACAGAACATAGAGAATGATACAGATAAACGTTGAGATATAAGCTTTATTGAACAGGATCTGTAAGATTGGATTATCACTTGTGATCAGGTTCAATGAATATAGTGGCATTGGATTCATGACCAGTTTTTCCTGGTTGAAGAAAGCCAGGGTAATAGTCAGGAATGCTGCAGGAGCGATCATATTCAAAGCTGTACCGACGATCGTCTGATCAGCCTTGAACTTGATGGCACCAAATGACAAGAGCAGCGAGAATAAGGCGCCAAATATTCCTGAGATTAATAAGGCAATGATAAATAAGAGCTGCTGATTTTCTAAGAACCAGCCACCGGCTTGAGCATAATAGACAAACAATGCTCCAACGAAAGCTCCAAAGATCATTTCACCTTCTAAGGCCAGGTTGATGATACCACTTCTTTCCGCAAAGACACCGGCTAAGGCAACGATCAGTAAGGGAATCGCATAGATGATCGTTTTCTGACAGATAAGGATGAAATTACTCATGCTTTCTTACCTCCTTCTGGTTTTAGCTCTTCGCCAGTCTGTTTATTCCTTTCGCGTTTACGATCTTTAAGCATTTTTTCACGGATGATTCTGGTGAAACCTGCCATATAGATGATTACCGATACGATGAAGTCAGCTACGTAACGGTTGAATTTAACTTTAACCAGATATTCACCACCCTTGCTGAGGTATCTGATGAATAGTGATGAGAAGACAACGCCGATCGGATTACAGTTAGCTAGGAATGCTGAAGCAATACCATTGAAACCATATGCAGGAAGACCAGCGTATTGTGAAATGAATTTGTATTCAATACCACTGTTCAGGTAATAAAGACTTGCGCCCATTCCTGCTAAAGCACCAGCTATAGCGATAGAAATAATGATATTGCGCTTCTCGTTTAAACCGGCATATTTTGCGGCATTCTTGTTGCTGCCACAGGCCTTGAGCTCAAAACCAAATGTTGTCTTATTTAAGATGATATAGATGATTATTGCTACGATAATCGCAATAAAGATACCACTGTCGATATATGAACCCGGGAACAGCTTATCAAGTCCCAGTCTAGGTGTATAGTTTTCTAATGGTTTCATCAGGAAACCACCCTTGGTATTCTCCGTAGACTGAATAGCTGTCGTATACTTGAAGATCCATGATGAGAGATTAGCAGCGATCCAGTTGGTCATGATACAGATGATAACTTCATTAATATCAAAGAAGGCCTTTAAGACACCTGGAATAACACCCCATAAAGCACCTAGTAAAGTACCAGTCAAAACAGCTAAGAGCCAGATACCAAATTGGCCAATGGCGCTTGATGAATGAAGATACAGTGCAACCAATAAAGAACCGATCGTACCCATGACATATTGTCCTGGTGCACCGATATTGAATAATCCGGTCTTGTAGGCAATCGATACGGAAAGACCCGTAAAGATTAATGGTACAGCATAGAAGATAACATCACCTGTTGAAGTTAATACATACTTCTGAACAGTTGATGAGAATGGTCCCTGTAACAGGATCGTGAGACCTTTAAAGGCATCAGAGATCGTTCCACCATCTGATGTCAAAGCGATACCGACCATGATGATAAAACCAAATAGGACACCGATCGCAATTGAGATCAGGGAAGAAATAATCGTCTTGGTAGCTTCTAGATGTAAAAGATCATATAGTTTTTCTTTCATTATGCTACCTCCTTATCTCTTTTAGCTCCTGACATGTATAAGCCAAGTTCCTGAACATTGGTCTTCTTCGGATCAAGTTCACCAACGATCTCACCTTCATACATGACATAGATCCTGTCTGAGAGATTCATGACTTCATCAAGTTCAAGTGATACCAGTAAGACCGCATCACCTTCATCACGTTTTCTGACGATCTTGGAATGGATATCTTCGATCGCACCAACATCGAGACCCCTGGTTGGCTGCACAGCTATTAACAGATTGTGCTTTCTGTCCATTTCTCTGGCAACGATCGCCTTCTGCTGGTTACCACCAGACATGGAACGAGCCATAGTAACAGGACCCTGTCCACTTCTGATATCAAACTCATTGATAAGTTTTGTTGCGTAGTCTCTTACCGCATTGAATTTGATGAAACCGTTCTTCTGGAATTCCGGTTCGAAATAGCGCTGGATATCAAGGTTCTGTTCCAGAGCAAAATCCAAAACCAGACCATGTTTATGTCTGTCTTCCGGTATATGAGCCATACCGTGAGTATTTTTATATCTTATTGTCTTATGAGTTATATCTTCACCATTCAGGATGATCTGTCCTGATTCGATCTTCTCTAAGCCTGTGAGACCCTGAACAAATTCGGTCTGACCATTGCCATCGATTCCGGCAATACAGACGATCTCACCTTTTCTGACATTGAGCGATACATTGTTTACAGCATTCTTATGAGAAGTCTTTGATTTGACCACCATGTTCCTGATCTCAAGGACTGTATCAGTAGGTTTGGCATCGTCTTTATCGACAACGAATTTGACATCTCTGCCAACCATCATGGAAGACAGTTCTTCCTTAGTGGTATCTGCTGTATTGACAGTTCCGATGTACTTGCCTTTTCTCAAGACGGTACAGCGATCAGATACTGCCATGATCTCATTGAGCTTATGTGAGATGAACAGGATCGATTTTCCTTCAGCCTTGAGGTTTCTCATGATCTGCATCAGTTCATCGATTTCCTGCGGTGTCAGAACGGCTGTAGGTTCATCAAAGATCAGTATCTCATTATCACGATACAGCATCTTCAGAATCTCAGTACGCTGTTGCATACCAACAGTACAATCTGAAATTAACGCATCCAGATCAACATGCAGGCCATACTGCTCAGATAATCTTTCGACCTTTTCTCTTGAAGCCTTCTTCTGGACAAAACCGAATTTCGCATCTTCAGCACCCAGAATAATGTTGTCTAAAACGGTAAAACATTCTACAAGTTTGAAATGCTGATGGACCATACCGATTCCAAGGCGGGTCGCAACATTTGGATCGGTGATCTTTACTACCTGTCCATTATGGAGTATTTCACCTTTTTCCGGCTGATACATACCAAAAAGGACAGACATCAGGGTTGATTTACCTGCACCATTTTCTCCCAGCAAAGCGTGGATCTCACCTTTCTTCAAAGCAAGATTGATATCATCATTAGCTATAATACCAGGGAAGATCTTGGTGATATGTCGCATTTCAATTACATAATTATCACTCATTAAGACCCCTCCATTATTACCATAATTATACTATAGACAATTACTTAGTTATCTCAGAAATTTATACAGGATGGAAAAGAGTTTTCATGCCTGAACAACTCCTAAAATATCGATCAAAGACATATTTACACAATGACAGGTATTAATATGCACCAGTAATGTATAATGAAGTTAGGATAAGAGAAAACAATTGTTTTCTTATACTAACATAATTAACGGAGGATCACGAATGGCAGAAAAAGTCTTCATTAGCTATTCGCATCAGGATAGCAGCTGCGCTCATGGCATAGCCAGGTATCTTTCACGTCACGGTTGCGATGTCTGGATCGACTCTGATCGTCTTTCTTTAGGAGGAAGCTGGTCAAAGGACATCGATGAGGCCTTATTATCTTCTGATGTCGTCGTCGCCATCCTTTCAGCCAATTCCTTAAGGCGAACAGAGGTCTTAAGAGAGATCTCGCTTGCATTTAAAAGGATGAAGGAAGATGGTCTAGACAAGTTCAGACTCTTTTTTGTGGTCATTGGTCAGATCCATTCTTCCTGGTTCAAAGACAAGGACAGTTCTGCTGAGATCAGTGATTATCTTTCCAAATATCAGTATATTGAACTGTCAGCCTATGGTGAAGTAACGATCGATTCAATGAAGAAATTGCTTAGAGCAATCAGAAGTGACGGCATTGAAAAAGGTAACGAGAATAAGATCACAGATGATTCCAGTTCTTTCATCAACCACAATTCCTTGCCAGAGAAAGCTTTTGATAATGATGCCAACAACATCTACTACAAGACTTTCCCAGCCGACTTAGCAACTTCCTGCGTCTATCCTTTTGCGATCGATAATCAATGGCTACCGGAAGAACTCTATGATCCGGAAAATCCTTTATATGATGACTTTGAAAGAAACGGTTTTCTTTCTGATAAGATAGTTTCCTATCTCAACGATTATCGCAAACGCAATTTCCTGTTATCACTGTTTCATTGTAAGCAGGTGATCATCAAAAGAAATTCATTAATCTATACCAACTATTTCAAGGATCTCATCAGAAACGATGATAAAGACAAGGAAGCATTCATTTCATTACTATCAAACGGCAGTATCATTGTCTTTCTTTATGGTATTAATGAATTTACTCCTTATATTTCTAAGATAAAAGCCGATCAGGACAAAGATGTGATCGAAGCCTGGAATAAAATCTGTGCCGATGTTTCACTATATTGCATCAAGGAAAACTGGACCGCACAGGATGATATGCATTCTGCCCAATTCCTGCGCTTCTGTTCTAATCTGGCAATTAATCGAGACAATAATATGATGTTGGCAGCAAACATGCATCTGGATGACAGTAAGATCGATGAATTTCTGGTAACTCTAAAGACTATCTCCATGCAGGCGTTTTGCCAGACACATATGAATGGTACCCAAGCCAAAGGAAAAGTTGACCCTTACAGTCGTACGATGTTTTATCGAAACTATATTGTTAAAAACTACGATCTTAATGGTCAGGATCCTGTTCATAACTGCCTCTATGATCCAAACAAACCATTCCATCATCAGCTCAAGCGCCTGATCGATATCTACTATAATTCGATCTTCACCAACTGTTTCCAATGCAAGGCTCTCTTCCCTGATGATGTTAAACCGGAGAATTTCTTCCTTAACAGTATGTATCTAAATCATGGTGAAAAGGAAGTATCGATCGAAGAACTGCAGTTTGCCTTCTCGGAATTCTTTGAAAACTGTGAGATCCTCGACGAGATCGAAGGCATGGGCGATCAGCTGTATCTGAACAATTGGGATCTACCAAAAATAGTCGAACTGAGAAAAAAGGAAGAATGGTTTGAATATGTGGAACTTCTGGAAATGATCAATCGTCGTTCCAATCACTGGAAGGTCGACTTCAATGAAATCGAATTACTTATGCAAAGATTCCTGAACTGTTTTGATGAAAAGAAAGAAGCTGAACTTGATCCAAATGATATTGCCTATACTTTCAGAGTCTGTATCGGCTCAAAGGTCATGGATATCGTTAAGAACACGAAAGTTGGAAAGATCAGAGAATATGATGGTATCTTCATCAAGAATATGCAGGCACCACTAAAGATCCAGTTCTCAATCGGTGATCTGTCCCGTCCTAACAGAAACAGGATGATCGCCATGCCGGTGATCCTGTTTGATGGAATGATCGATACGGCCGATGCGCCATCCTTCTTCAACAATCTCAAAGAGTTCATCGCCAAAGAATATGATTTTGTAAAGATCAGTGAATAGAAAAACGTCATGGCTTTAAAACCATGACGTTTTTGTTTAGTGATCTTTTTTTGAAGATTATTCTTCAACAGTCAGATTTACATGGCTGAAGTCTGCAGTTAATGCATCCCAAGAAGCCTGTGTAGACATATTGTCAGATACGTTGTCTAATGGAGTAACTTCACCAGCAACAACCTTGTCGAATAATGCCTTGTATTCATCAACTGTGAATGTGTTGAATCTCCAAGAACCAGAAGCAGTAGGGATTTCTGTTGAGTTTTCAGCAGCACCTAATACTGAACACTGGTCAGCTAACTTAGCATCCCATTCACCATTGTTCCATTCAGTAAGAACGAGCTGTACAGAAGCACTTAAACCTTTACAAGCAGAAGTGATGACTCTGTCAGATTCAGAAGCCTGGTCAACGTCAACACCAATGATCTTGCCGTTCTGTGTTTCAGCAGCAGCAGCCTTAACAGACTGTAACATAGAACCACCACAAGAGAATACAACTTCAGTACCGTTGTTGTACCAACCAGATACCTGAGTCTGTAATTCAGTTGAAGCAGAGAATGCAGCACCATATAAGAAGGAAATAGTTACATCACAAGTAGTACCTAATTCTGCAGCAGCAGCTTCGATACCCTGAACATAACCATAAGCATAACGGTTACAAGCAGCGTTAGTTCCGGCACCACCGAATGTACCAGCTAACTTAGTATAACCATCTTTAGCAGCAGCATAACCAGCGAAGTAACCAGCTTCCTGCTCTTTATAAGAGATAGCTGTTACGTTTGGTAAACCTAATGCCCAACCATCAACGAAGACGAATTTTACATCTGGAGATTCAGCAGCAACTGTCTGTAATGCAGTAGCCTGCATGAAACCAGGAGTAACGATGACCTTTGCACCATTTTCGATAGCAAGTCTCATTGCATCGATTCTGTCGTTATCAGTAGCGTCAGTGCCGTTTGCAGGAGCATAGTAGTTGTAGTTGTAACCATTAGCTTCAGCGAAGAGTTTAGCACCTTCGAAAGTGTACTGGTTAAAGCCACCATCGTTTAACTGACCAACATCAGTAACAACAGCTACTTCATAGACATCAGTAGTTGGAGCAGCATCAGGAGTATCGGTTGGAGTTTCTTCTTTCTTGCCACAAGCTGAAAGTGAAACAACCATCAATACTGCTAAAAGTAATGATAAAAGTTTTTTCATTTTTTCTCCCTTCCTTTAATCACTAGTATGTTTAATCATCGCGCGATGTTTAAACCTTGTTTCCGAAGAAGCTGTTTCCTTCATTATTTCCGCCTTTAACATAGCCGGCATGAGGAAGCATTTCCCGTAGAGTGTATACCTGATACTGTTGTTCAGATATACCATTGATAATCTTGAACTCATCAGGATCACAGAATTCAGACATGACCTGACGACAGACACCACATGGGTAACAGTAACTTTCAAGTCCCTTTTGTCTGTCACCACCAACTATTGCAATGGCTTCAAAATCATATTCACCTTCTGAGATTGCTTTAAAGAAAGCTGTTCTTTCTGCGCAATTGGTAGCCGTAAATGCAAAATTTTCGATATTGCAGCCCTGATAGATCTTTCCATCCTTACATAATAAAGCAGCACCAACAAGCCAATTTGAATATGGCGCATATGCTTTTTCACGGGCTTTGATCGCCTCTTTTACGAGCTCAGCAAATTTTTCCATTGAACAAATTCTCTAAATAATCTACGTATATATTCTAACATAAGACTTGTAGCTTTCCAGAAAAGTATGCTTATTTCACATAATTATCCAAAATAAGTAAAAAAGCTCTGTAAAGAGCTTATTTAACAGTAATGATCTTCATGAAGTTGGCTGAACCTTCTCCTGTAGGATAGCCAGCCGAAAGAATGATCTGTGCGCCTGGCTTGATTCCATATGATTTAACAACACTTGAAGCAAGTTCATCATCGTTAGTCATATTGTTCTGAACATAGGAGAAGATTGGTTTAACACCCCAATACAGTTCCAGTTTTCCCTGTGTTGACTTGGTGAAAGTGACCGCAAAGATTGGTACAGGTGGACGATATTTGGAAATACGTCTGGCAGTTGTACCACCCTGAGTAAAGACAACGATCGCGGCAATATCAAGAGTCAGAGTTGCATCAGAGATCGCAATACCGATCGCATCCTGAATTGTCTTGTTGTTGGATTGCTTAGCATGTTCCAGATTTTCTCTATATGGAATGATCTTTTCTGTTGCCTGAGCGATCTTAGCCATTGTGGTAACAGCTTCAACCGGATATTCACCAGCTGCTGTTTCAGCTGAAAGCATTACAGCATCAGAACCATCCAGTACCGCATTGGATACATCAGATGCTTCAGCTCTGGTACAACGTGGATTAGCTGTCATTGAATCCAGCATATGGGTAGCAGTGATGACAGCCTTACCTTTCTTGTTGGCAGCTTCAATGATCTTCTTCTGATAGATAGGTACATAGGCAGTTTCAACTTCAACGCCCAGATCACCTCTGGCAACCATAACACCATCCGCAACTTCCAGGATCTCATCAAGGTTATCAAATCCTTCCTGATTCTCGATCTTGGCTATGATCTGGATCTTTGGTTTGCCCATTTCAGTTATGATCTTTCTGATTGACATGACATCTTCTGCTCTTCTGACAAATGAAGCAGCAATGAAGTCAACATCGTTGGTGCAGCCAAAACGGATATCTTCATCATCTTTCAATGAGATAAATGGCATTGACAGTTTAACACCTGGAACATTACAACCCTTTCTTGAAGCTAATGGACCGGTAACTTCTACACGACATTTCAATTCTTCGCCATTATTCTCTAAGATCGTAAGTTTCTGTTTACCATCATTTACCAGAATATAGTCATCCGGTTTAACATCATCAAACAGTTCCTTACACTGAATAGTAAAACGATCATGTGTTCCTTCGATATCTTCCTTCTGAATGGTAACGATCTCACCCTTCTGATAGTTTTCAGTTTCATTCTTGAAGACACCAAGTCTTATTTCAGGACCCTTAGTATCCAACATGATACCCAGATTGAGTCCGTTTTCCTTTTCTACTTTTCTGACAGTATTGATCCTTGACAGGTGCTCATCATATGTGCCATGTGAGAAATTCAATCTGACAATGTTCATACCGGCCTGAGCCATTTTCAGGATCACATCATAACTGTCTGATGCGGGACCAATTGTACAGATTATCTTAGTCTGTTTATTTATCATATTCTAAAACCTCCCCCGATATATGATACTACACTAGTTGTGTATTATTCCGTCCAATTTCTGATCTTTGGAATATATTCCTTGGCCTTGGTATAGCCATGGTAATAAGAAAGTAACAGTTCTTCTTCATCAGATTCCAATCTTCCTACTTCCTGCATCGTCGGTCTGATGATGATAGCCTTGCCTTCTTCTTCCAGTTTTTCAGATAAGGCGACCTGTTCCCTATATAATTCATTTCTTCTTAATAAGGCATCCACAAACAAAGGATAGTCCCCATAAATCCTCTTGAACAGTTCTCTTAAGGCACCATTCATATGTGAATAGTTGCCTTTCTTTCTGGTCAAAACAATGACCAGTTTATCGCAACCTTTATCCAAAGCTCTTTGTGCCGGGATCGAATCACAGATCCCGCCATCAAGATATAATTCTCCATCTATTTCTCTTGGCTCTGTCAAAGCAGGCATTGAACATGAAGCCTTACCGATCAGATTGGCTTTCGCAATATTATCGGTATGCATATATTCAGCCTTACCGGTACGGATATTGGAAACGACCATTTCCCATTCGATCGGATTCTTGATGAATTTGTCATAGTCAAATCCGTATTTGATTGAATATTCATCAAAGACCTTATCAAGATCGACATACTTATGCGAATCGATCATCTGTCTTACGCCATAGAAGGAATCTGCACCTTTTTTCTGGATCATACAGTGTCTGATATATTTATGTGCCTTGCCGACATAGGCAAATGTATTACATGAACCGGCACTTACACCGACCACATAATCAAAATTGATATTGTTCTCTAACAGGCAGTCGATGACTCCACCGGTAAATACACCTCTGAGTCCGCCACCTTCCAGTACTAGTCCAGTTTTCATTTAACATCCTCCTGGCATCTTCTATTTTAATGCGTAAAAGATGAAGGTCAACGACCTCCATCCTGTTTATTTCTTAGCGATACATTCGATCTCTACCAGGGCATCTTTTGGCAGTTTTGCTACCTGATAACACGCTCTGGCAGGATAGCTGTTGAAAAACGAAGCATAGACTTCATTCATCTTTCCAAAATCATTCATATCCTTTAAGAGAACAGTTGTCTTGACGATCTTGTCCATATTGGAACCTGCTGCTTCCAGGATATAAAGAATATTGTTCAAAGACTGTCTGGTCTGTTCTTCAATCCCCTGTTTCATTTCGCCAGTACTTGCATCAATTGGAAGCTGTCCTGAAACAAAGATAAAGCCATCTGTCTCAACTGCCTGACAATATGGTCCGATAGCTGCTGGAGCTAAAAAAGAGGTAATGATCTTGTTCATTATTCTAATTCCGCCTTTCCTGTATATAACTGATAGTATCTGCCTTTTAATTTAATCAGATCTTCATGATTTCCTCTTTCGATGATCTCACCATGTTCGAGTACGATGATCGCATCGGCATTTCTTACGGTCGAAAGACGATGAGCGATAACAAAGGTTGTACGTCCCTTCATCAGTTCATCCATACCCTTTTCAATCAGTTTCTCGGTATGAGTATCGATTGATGAGGTAGCTTCATCCAATACCATGACTGGTGGATCCGCAACAGCACATCTGGCAATATTAAGCAGCTGTCTTTGACCTTGTGAAAGGTTTGAACCATTGGCACTTAACATTGTCTGATAGCCATGTGGAAGTCTTTCAATAAATGATGAGGCATTACATCTTTCTGCTGCCGCAATACATTCTTCATCAGTCGCATCGAGTCTGCCATATCTGATATTATCCATGATCGTTCCCGAGAACAGATTGGTATCCTGTAAGACCATACCAACTGATCTTCTAAGATCGTCTTTCTTTATTTCCTTGATTGGTATTCCATCAAAGGTGATCATACCATTACCATCTTCTACATCATAGAAACGATTGAGCAGATTAGTGATTGTTGTCTTACCAGCACCGGTACTACCAACAAAGGCGATCTTCTGACCTGGGTTGGCATATAGTGAGATATTCTTCAGAATCGTCTTTTTCTCGTTATAGGCAAATGTGACATTATTCAGACGGATATCACCCTTTAGTTCAATATATTTGACTGGTTCGACCGGAATCTTCCAGGCCCAGCGTTTGGTTTTTGACTTAGTTTCGATCAGTTCATCTTTTCCTTCTTCGACATTGACCAGTTCAATAATGCCATAGTCGAGTTCGTTTTCTCTATCCATCAGATCAAAGACTCTTTCTGCACCAGCTAATGACATCATGATGCCATTGAACTGTTGAGAGATATTGGAAATTGGTCCGGCAAACTGTCTGACAAACAGTAAGAACGAAGCCAGATCACCGATTCTCATCGTGCCATCAATGCACATCTTGCCTCCGACTACCGCTACGATCGCATAGGCGATATAAGCCAGGTTACCATTGATTGGCATCAGCATCGAGGCATAGGCATTAGTTCTTAAGGAATACTGATAGAGCTGATCATTGAATTTCTTGAAACCAGCCATCGTTTCATCTTCATGGTTGAAGACCTTGATGACCTTCTGACCTGAGAACATCTCTTGGGCATAACCGTTGATGTTGGAGATCTGCTGCTGTAATCCCGCAAAGGTCTTTCTTGATCCTTTTGCCAGCAGATAAGTTACAAAGAACATTACCAGCAAGACTGCAACCATGATTACTGAAAGAGAGAAGTTCAATGAAAACATGAACGCAAAACAGCCAATAACAGTGATCATTGTTGTGATCAAAGTTGGGAAACCATCAGCAATCATTGGTCTGATCGTATCGATATCATTGGTGTAATAGTTCATTACTTCACCATGAGTCTTTCTGACAAAGAAACTCATTGGAAGTTTCTCCATTACTCTAAACAGATCCTGTCTCATATAGTTAAGCATGCCTGTTGAAACGATCGAGATCAGTTTCGAGAAGGCATATGATGAAACAAGTCCGGCCGTATAGATACCGATCATCAGCCATAACATTCTGATAAAGCCGCTCATATCCGGATTCTTGGATCCGATATATGGAACGATATAGTTATTGATAATCGGAGTAAACAGATAGGAACTTACTACTCCAGCTAGTGAAGAAATAATTATAAATAAGATAGCCAGAATAAAACGATATTTGAAGTGTTTATTGATATAGGAAAAAGTTCTGGCAATCGTGCCAAGCACATCGTTTGCTCTGGATGTACGTAACTGTCTGTATCCTGTTTCTGCCATTATTCCAGAGCTCCTTCCATTTGAGTATTGTAAAGATCACGATAGACTTCGTTTCTTTCTAACAGTTGACTATGATTGCCGATATCATCGATCTTGCCATCTTTCATGATAATGATCCTGTCGGCTTCCTTGATCGAACTTACTCTTTGAGCAATGATGATCGTCGTCATACCACCAAGTTTTTCTTTCAAAGCCAATTGGATACGATGATCAGTATCGGTATCAACAGCACTGGTCGAATCATCAAGGATGATGATCTTTGGATGTTTTAACAGTGCTCTGGCAATACAGAGACGCTGTTTCTGACCACCGGAAACATTTGAACCACCCTGACCCAGATCAGTATTATAACCATTAGGTAAGCGGGTAATGAATTCATCAGCCTGAGCATTCTTACAAGCTTCAACGATCTCTTCGTGACTTGCCTGAGGATTACCCCAGCGCATGTTTTCTTCAATTGAACCGGAGAAAAGCGTATTCTTCTGTAAGACCATTGCCACTGCATCTCTGAGATTATTCAGTTTATATTCCTTGATATCATGACCACCAACTCTGATATTTCCTTCTGTTGCATCATAAAGTCGTGGGATCAGCTGAACCAGAGTGGTCTTACTTGATCCGGTTGGACCTAAGATACCAATTACTTCACCAGATCTGATCTTAAGATCAACATTACTCAAGACATTCTTTTCTGCATCAGCAGAATACTTGAATGAAACATTATTGAATTCAATTGAACCATCTTCAACCTTCAGTTCAGGATCAGCTTCATCATCTCTGATAGTCGATTCTTCATTAAGGATCTCATTGGCACGATCAACGGAAGCCTGAGCCATAACGATCTGTAAGAAGACGTTGGAGATCATCAATAACGAGAATAAAATAGCTCTGATATAGGAAAGATATGCCATGAAATTACCAGTACTCATATTCTGGTTGATAACTTCTTGCCCACCTATCCAGGCGATCGCGATCATGCAGGCATACATGACCAGTTCAAAGAATGGTCTGTCGATTATGACGATATTTTCCGCAAAGCGCTGAGCTTTAGTGACAAGTGAAGAAGAGTTGATGAATTTCTTGTTTTCATAATCTTCTCTGACAAAAGTCTTAACAACACCAATGCCTTCAATGTTTTCTTCAAGGTTGGCATTCATTGCATCAAATTTAAGCATCATCTCACGGAAACGCGGATGAGCCTTGATATAGATCATGATCAATCCCGCACCTAGAACAGGGATAGCCACAAGGAAAACCGATGCCAGGTGTCTGTTCATGGTAAAGACAAAGTAGGCAGAAATAGCCAGATTGAATGGAGCTCTTATCAGCATTCTGACGATACTGACATAGGCCATTCTCATCATACGCATATCAGTTGTCAGACGCATGACGACAGTTGGTACAGGGAATTTCTCAATATTTTCAAAACTGTATTCCTGAATCTTGGAAAACATTGCCAGACGTATATTTCTGACAAATCTTGTCGATGAGATCGAAGAAAACAGTCCTGATAAAGCACCAAAGACGGCTCCCAGAATTGCCAGAACGACCATATAGATACCTCTGGTGAGGATATAGTTCATATCACCATTCAAGGCATAGATACCTTTATCGATGATATCCGACATGACAAGCGGGATCAAAGCATCTACAACTACTTCCAGAACAGTAAAGGCAGGTCCTAAAAGGGCTGCCCACCATCCATCTTTAGTATAATTTCTCAATAGTCTGAACATACGCTACAATTTTAACACATTTTAACTGCATTAATTTATTATTGCTCGGGCAAAAAAGGTTTAAAATAGAAGTATAAATTATAAGGAGAAATCATATATGAATCTATTACAGCTTTTAACTGGAACTTTAACCACAAATGACTCTGTTGATTCGGTTTCAAAGAAAACTGGTGTTTCTAATGCCGCAATCAAAAAGCTTCTTTTTATGGCAGTTCCACTTCTGATCTCTTATCTGACAAAGAATGCTTCCAAGAAAGAAGGAGCTCAATCATTATTAGGTGCTCTGATGCAGCACACTTCTACTGCAACAGTATCACAGCAGATCAAGAACGCTGACTCTGATGATGGTGCCAAGATCATTGCTCATATCTTAGGCAAAGACCAGAACACTATCGTTAATTCACTTGCCAGCGACGCTAATCTGACAACTGCTCAGGTAAACTCCGTATTAAACAACATTGCTCCTGCAATCCTTAACAGCTTATCAACAGTTAATTCTGCTGCTATGCAAAAACCTGCTGCTAATAAAGTAGACCTTTCTGATGGTATCGATCTTTCAGATATCGCTGGTTTACTCGGTGGTGCAAGCGTAACTAATACACAAGCAAATCCTGCTGCCGGTTTAATTGGAAGCCTCTTAGGCGGATCATCTCAGCAGACTCAGCAGGCTCCAGCCGTAAGCAATCTGCTTGGATCGCTTCTTGGTGGTAACAACTCTGCTCAGAAGGCTGATGGTACTGAACTGCTTGGACTTCTTGCCCAGTTCATGAATAAGTAAGTAACAGATTTAATGGTTTAATGAAAAGCACTCAGGCTAAGATCTTGAGTGCTTTTTGTTGTATTGAGATATCAACTTTATTATTTATCTTTGCTTCTTCACCATCCAGTGTCCAGATGACCTTATCTTCAAATTCCAGACTTATATTATCAGTACGATAGCGGTGAATGAAACGATTCTGCTGCAATATCGTTGATAGGATATCAGGAAGTTCAAAGATGGATGGAACATAATCAACGATCAATACATTGAACATACCATCATCGATCCTTGAACGTTTCTTATCTTCCAGTTCCATTCCTGCTACTCTGTTACCTGAATAGATCAGACCAAACAGGACATCCTTCTTATATTCCTTGCCATTGATGACATATTTGACTTTATGCATCCTGATTTCCGGAAGCTTACCAATTCCTTCCAGGATATAGGCGATATTTCCTAATGTTTCCTTGGCATTGCGGTCAGTTGTGAATGGCACATCGCACATTGCTCCAAATGCCGCCACATAGTTGAAATAGCGATTATTGAACTTACCGACATCAAATTCTCTGATATTACCTTCGCAGATTCTTTTGGCGATCGCTACCAGATCGTTACCCAGATCAAAGTTAGAACCAAAGTCATTCATGGTACCACTTGGGAAATAACCTAAGAGTGGCTTATGTTCTTTATGCATAAGGGCATTGCTGACCTCATTCATCGTGCCATCTCCCCCAAAAACAGCTACCACATCATAATGAACTCTGTTCTTCATCAGATATTCATAGGCATCATTTCTTTTCTGGGTCACATAGGCAGAGACATCGTAGCCTTGTCGACAGAAGATATCAATAACTTCGACCAGTTTAGCTTTGGAGTTTCTAAGTCCGGATCTGGCATTTATAAGCATCAGCAGTTTCATATACCTATCATATAATAATTTAATCATTAATTGTGCTTTGATTATATGAAAAGGTTATAATGTTATCATGTCAGAAATCAGTGCAGGAGCAATCATCTATACTCTGATAGATGGTGAAAGAAAATATCTTGTCAGCAAAGACTTCCATGGAAACTACGGTTTCCCTAAAGGACACATCGAAGAAGGAGAAACAGAAGTCGAAGCGGCAAAAAGAGAAATAAGAGAAGAAGTCGGAATCAAGATAAAACTTGATACAGGATTCCGTGAAGTTCTTGATTATGTAATGCCTAACGGCAAGGATAAACGTTCGATCTATTTTATCGGAACCTACAAGAATCAGCAGTATCAGAAACAGGAAGATGAAGTTGATGAGATCCTTCTGTTAGATTATGTCGATGCCAGAAACATCCTGACATTCGAAAACATGAAGGAAGTTCTCGATAAGGCAGAGGATTATCTCAGAAAGAAAAAAGGTAATGACTCAAGTCTGTTTCAAAGCATCAAGTTTGTCCTGTTCTCATTGTCGGCAGGTATCATTCAGTTAGGAAGTTTTGCATTACTTAATGATGTGATCAAACTGGGCTGGTGGCCAAGTTATGTGATCTCACTTGTCTTGTCTGTCTTGTGGAACTTTACCCTCAACAGAAATATCACTTTCAAGTCAGCATCAAATGTTCCAATTGCGATGGCTAAGGTCTTTGCCTTCTATTGTGTCTTTACCCCATTATCGACCATATTAGGTAACTACCTCACAGGTACACTGGGTTGGAATGATTATGTGGTCACGATCATGAATATGGTGATAAACCTGATCACCGAATTCATATATCAGAAGTATTACGTATTCAAAGATTCCTTAAAAAAGTAAACTTAACGTTTACTTTTTTAGTTATCATCAACCCATGGTATGTCATTACTTTCAGCATATCTGGCTGCCTCAGAATCTTTTGAACAATGAAGTACGATATCGTATTTCTGTTCTTCACCATAATGTACATCAAAGGCAGTTGAATAGATACTGATCAAAGAATCAGGCAGATAGATATCTCTTACTCCATGCGCTGCTCTGAAACATCCTGAACCCAGTTCTTCTACACCTTCAGGAACTTTTATCGTTCCTGTAATATTGCTAGGACAAAGGATCAGTTTCTTTCCCTGTTTATCCAACAGGAAACCATCTTTAACACTGTAGTATGGATTATCCTTATTCAGATCAAAACTGTCATATAAGAGACCATCAAAAGATGAATAATGGATCTGGGTATTCTTTCCAATATGGATCACACCATCTTTGATAGGATGTTGCTGATCATAGCTATAGAAACAGCTATCCCCAATACTTTCAATACCATCAGGAATGATTAGTTCATTTTGCGGATACTCTATTTCAAACAGATATGAACCAAGTGTTTTAACACTTTCCGGTAAGACAATGTTCTCTAATGAAGCAGAACCAAAGGCGCTGTTTTCAATCACTTTCAGATTCTTTGAGAATTCGATCTGTTTCAAAGAATACATTCCAGACATCGCATTTTTCTCGATCGTTTCAACACTATCAGGCATAACGACCTTTTCGATCGATCCTCCGCTTCTGAATGAATAGCTGCATATTGTTTCTATTCCTTCAGGTAGCGTAATGTCTTTTTCATTCTTGAACAGATAGATCAATTGTTTTCCATCTTTACTTAAAAGGATCTTATCTTTGATCACATAGTTCTCTGCCTCTTCTGAGATCTCAATCTCTTTCAGATTATACATATCATTCAATACCTTGGTATCGATCTTCTTAAGATGGGCTGGCAAAACCAAACGCTTCAATTTAGAGGCATCAAAAGCTCGATCAGAATAATCAACAGTATCTCTTCTGTATATCTCTTCTACCGGTTTCTCATTAAATGTATCAGGTATGATCAGTTCTTCATCTTCACCAGCATATCCGACAAATGCTGCATGATCAGCATATACATCAAAGACCATTTCACCATTTTCAGTCTTTTCACTGATTCTTTCTTTTTTCCTTAATTCCGGATCTGTTATCTCATCATGTTCATATTCAAACATTTCCGCATATTCTTCAGCAGCTGAGCCTTCACTACAATGAATGATGACATTATAGATTGGGATCGATCTGCCATCTTCATCATAGTCATAGGAATCAACTTTAAAGATCCTGCTGGCAAAACGGAAGGTTTCATCAGGAATAAAGAATTCTCTGGCTCCTTCCATATCTTCAAATACCGAGTAACTTAATGTTGTGATACTCTCAGGAATCACGATCAGTTCACCCATAGAACGTGGACATTGCAGTATTGTATCTTTTGCTTTATTGGTAATAAAACCACCGTTAGAACCATACTGTTCGTTGTTTTCATCAACATCAAAGTTTCTGATCAGTAAGCCATTGAAAGCCTTCTGTCCGATATACTTTACCTTGGAACCAATATGTACATTATCAATTAGTGTCATCTTATCTTTATCAAGACTGAACAGTAACAGATCACCAAAAGCTCTTTCGCCAATTTCTTCCAAGCTTTCTGGTAACTCCAGTTCCTTGAGATAGATACAATTAAAGAACGCATTGTTTCCAATCTTTTTAAGACCTTCATTCATTGTGATATGTTCAAGTTTAGATGAACCAAAGGCACCATATATTATTTCTTCACAGGATTCTGGGATCGTATAGGAAACTGATTTACCACATGGATATTCAATCAGTTTAGTGCCATCCTTGCTGAAAAGCACACCATCAATATCTTTATAGTTTTTATTGTTACTATCAACGCTAATCTTCTTCAGATTCTGATTATCAAGATAGATGAGTGAACCAATATATGAAACATTCTCTGGAATGTTTGAAGTTTCGATATCGCATCTCGCAAAGGCTGAACGCCCGATTGATTCAAGCGATGATGGTAGATCTGCTTTTTTCAAGTTCTGACAATATTTGAAAGCTGCTGCACCGATCTTTTTTAGACCATCTGGAAAGCTGACTTCTTCAAGTGCTGAATACTTATAGAAAGTCTCATCTTTGATCTCTACAACGCTATCAGGAATAGTTAATTTCTTGATTGTATCATTATGTACGCCAGTCAGGTTACTAAGAACTGTTACAGGAAGACCTGAAACAGTTTCTGGTATTTCTAAGATTTCATCAGTTCCTTCATATGTAATCATTTCCGCGTGATCATCATAGATCCTGAAATTGAATGAACCATTTGGTGTTGTAATACTTCTGGTAATGCCTTCATTACGTTTTGGTAAATATGCGATGTCTGAAGCATGTGTCTTTCCATCGGCATCGCGACATAAAACCTGTACAACAAATTCAGCATTATAATCAGATACGTTTCTGGTGACAAAATGGAAATTGCTTTCCAGATCAAGTGGATAGTATTCCATACCGGAACTTTGCCACTCATAGAATGGTTTCATATTGCCTTCTTCATCTCGCGATGGCGTATAGGCACCAAAGGCACCATCAATGATCGTCTTGTAGTGTGAAACATCGATCGAACCTTTACCAGCAAGGCCGGCTGCCGCTTCATCAGCAATTACATCTTTAATGAGGATATCATCACCAATCATATCGATACTTATCTGAACCTTTTCATCCGCATTGGAATCAAAATCAGTGAAATCTGATCCGGCTGAAAGATAAGTCAGAACACTGCGATAACTCTTTGAAGAAGAACTGGTACTGGTCTCTACAAAAGTCCATGGTACATAACTCTCGGATAGATCAGATACTGCTGCAATAAGTTTAGGATCAGATGGTATATGAAGGATACCATTCTCATCTGGTTTGATTTCAATATTACACAAGGCATAGGCAAAACGGCCAAAAGAGTTTCTCCGTAAGACTGTATACATTGCTTTGGCTAGTTCACCACTTTGATCTTCAGTAAGTTTTAAAGTGAGTTCATCTCCACTTTGTTCAATTTCATTAAGTCTCCAGTCAGTTTCTCCACTTATCAGAGAACGTGAATAATTCTCTGTAAGTCTGTTTAAGGAATCAGACTGATAATAATCAACCTTTTTAGAAGATTCATACAGTTCTGTATTATCACCAGGAAAATAGATCGAGATGCCATTGACGTTTTCAACGTTTGAAGTCATTGTTACGATCATTTCTTCTAGTGACTTGTTTATTTTATTGACGCTGTCAGGATAGATCGCTTCATACTTTTGTGCAAAATCAAGAGCATCCAACAGATCATAGGACTCTTCAATACTGCCTGTAGCCGCCAAACCGAAGGCTTTACTTTCTGCACGGTTACGGGATAGTTCAATGTAGCTTTGTTCATCAAGGTTATTGTTGATCTGATCAAAGAGTTCATCCATTGCTGAAGCAAACTCTTCAGTCTTACTGAGATCCATTAAAGCCAATGTCGCATCAGGATGATAGAATTCACTCTGATTGTCCTTATAGTATTTCTCATAGCTTGAAACGATAGCTGATGAAACACCGATCGGCTCTACTCCGTTATTAAGAGTTTCTAAGAAACTGTAATCCCAGCCATCACCTGCTTCCAGTTCTTCTGAAGCGATCATGTATGAAGCGTAGTCTTTCCAGAGTTTCGCCAGCTCGACACTACCCATCAGACAGGCATCAAAGCCGACAAAGTCCAGTTTCTGATCTTTGAAGATTGTTGTATCAAGGGCTGATCGCATTTCCTGTAAGAGCAGTGAGTCATTAGAGAACAGTTCATCAGCACCATAGCCAAAGACTGGTCCACCACCATGATTCCACAGGATCAATCCATAATGTTCAGCCGGATAATTATCTGTTGCGTAATTGATAAAGGAAGCTAAGGTCTCTGGTGTACCCATATCGGCTGTATCATCAGTCTGAGCAATGATCTTATCTTCCTTAGCCATATCAAGAAGAGAGTTAGCAGTATTAGGTACATCATAGTTCCATCTTCTGCTTCCTCCGGCATAGACCAGTACATTATTGTTAGTGAAATCGACGTTGGCTGATTCTATTTCTCTGAGATCTTTGGTTGCTGCTCCATTACGGCTTTCCAGGTTTGAGCCGACCATATAGATCATGATCGTGTATGCCTTTTTCTTTTTATCAGCTTTCTGTAGCTGTTTCAGTTCACTGTTATCAGTCTCAACCTGTTTAGACTTCTGATCCATTGCCTTGGAGATACTTGTTTCAGGCACATCAAGAAGTTCAAGCTTTGGCTTGACCTTATTACTTTCTTTGTTGCATCCTGCCAGAATAAGAATGATAAGCAGTACAGCGATGATCTTTTGAACTTTTGTCTTCATAAATCCAAAAAACCGGAATCACTCCGGTCTGTTTTGTTTATTCTGCTACCGGTGCCAGTTCGATCAGCTCATTTACCGGTACCCAATCAGATACCTCAGAAGCTCTGATATGCACTCCTTCATCAACTAATGAATACTTGTAGGCACCATCTTTTGAATAATAGGTATATTCTTCACCAGGAACATATTTGGAAATCGTATCGGTTGATACCATATAGAGATAGTGTTCCAGAGTGTTACGATAGTCTTTATCATTAAGTGCTTCCATATAGTAGGAATAGAAATCTTCATTCTTATAGTCTTCCAGCTGTTCATCGAGTGTTCCAAAGTCATCCCAGCAGGAATCTACTTCATGCCACTCACCATCGATCTTGACAATACTCCAGGCATGGCCTCCGGCATCACTTGCAGTATTTCCTGCATTACCAATAATCACGGCTGCTTCAAGTCCTGCCTGCTGCAGCAGATATTCATAAGCCAGAGAATAGCCATCACATACTGCCGTATTTGCTTCGCCTCTGCTGTTAGCAACTAAAGCACCATAGGCGGTATGAGCATAATCAGCATAGATATCATTGTTTAATACTTCCTGATCATATCTTACTGAATTAATCAGTTTATCATGGATCGCTAAAGCTATCTCAGCTTCGCTTGCATTCAGATCAATATCTTTGAGGAAATCTTCAGCAGCCTTGTTGAAGGTCTCAACATTCTTTCTGAAATCGGTATATGGTTCTTCAAAATAGAAATAGACATCAAGATAACCATCAGCTGAACGATTCTTGGCAGCACCGATCATGATCGAAGCATCGATATCGTTATACAGCCAGAAAAGTTCCGGATGATCATACAACATTGAATAGTAAGCCAGACGAAGTGTCTGATTGAATTCATCAGAATTTACATCACTTGCAGTTGAATACATGACGATATTATTTGGATCAACTGGATCCTCTACCAGCAGGATCAAAGCATCATAGATGTCTTTGGCTTCTCCTTCAAGTCTTGAATAATAATAGAAATTCTCAGCATTATTGATCAGAGGTGTATTTGAACCAGGCGAATAGGCTCTCATAGCTCTGTTTACTTCCGCAACCTGTTCTTCACTTAATTCCGAAGTATCCTGCATCTTGATATTCGCAAGATCACCTTTCGGTTTAAAGATACTGTTAAGTTTCAGTGTTTCTGCATTGCTGTTTACTTTTTCTTCTTTCTTGCCACAGGCACTTAAGACAAATAATAAAAGTAATACGAGTATTATAATCTTTCTATTCATAACGATCCCCTTTAAATACCTGTTTTCATTATAAGATATTATTTCCATATAAAAACAGCAGATCTTTCTGCTGTCTTCATTGTTTTTAGAATAATCCCTGTTCCAGCATAGCCTGTGCAACTTTCTTGAATCCGGCAATATTGGCACCGGCGATCAGATCATAACCCAGACCATATTCTTTCGCTGCAGCAACTGATTTATCATAGATGTCATACATCATCCGTTTCAGCCTAGCTTCTACTTCTTCTGCTGTCCAGATCAGTCTTTCTGAGTTCTGTGCCATTTCTAAGGCTGAAACACCAACACCTCCGGCATTGACAGCCTTTGATGGTGCAACGATAATACCATTACTTCTCAGATATGCAATAGCCTCATTTGTTGTAGGCATATTGGATACTTCCAGATAGTATTTCACACCTGATGCTACAATCTTTTCTGCTTCAGCCATGTCGACTTCATTTTGTGTAGCGGCAGGCATATAGATATCAACATCCTTTATGCCCCAGAATTTTGCGTTTGGTACAAATTCACAATTGAATTTATCGGCATATGATTTAAGATTCTTGGAGTTGCTTTCTCTGAGTTTCAGAATGAAATCAAGTTTCTCATCGGTATTGATGCCTTCTTCATCATGGATATAACCGGCTGAGCCTGACATGTATGTTACTTTGGCACCAAGCTGAGCTGCCTTTTTCATGATACCCCAGGAAACATTTCCATATCCTGATACAGCAATCTTCTTGCCTTCCAATGTATCATTTTCATGTTCCAGAACTCTCTGCAGGTAATAGACTGCTCCATAGCCTGTAGCTTCCGGTCTGATCAGTGATCCGCCATAGCTCAATCCTTTACCGGTAAGAACACCATTTTCAAAGACACCTTTAAGTCTTCTGTACTGGCCATAAAGATAACCGATCTCTCGAGAACCAACACCGATATCACCGGCTGGTACATCGATATCCGGTCCGATATAGCGATATAAAGCGGTCATGAAACTTTGACAGAATCTCATGATCTCCGCATCTGATTTACCTGCCGGATCAAAATCTGAGCCACCCTTAGCTCCACCGATTGGTAAACCGGTCAGCGAATTCTTGAAGATCTGTTCAAAGCCCAGAAACTTCATGATACTTTCATTAACATTGTTTTTAAAGCGAAGTCCACCCTTGTAAGGTCCAATGGCACCATTGAACTGACATCTGTATCCAATATTTACCTTGACGTTGTTGTTGTCATCTGTCCAAACTACTCTGAATCTGAAAAATCTCTCTGGTTCCACCATTCTCTTCAATAGATCTGCCTTGACATATTCAGGATGAGCATCGATCACTGGAGAGACTGAAGTCAATACCTCTTCAACCGTCTGAACAAATTCAGGCTGATGGGCATATTTCTCTTTTACATAAGAGATGACGCTACTAACATATTCGTTCATACTACCCTCCAAAATTATGTTTAAATTATATCTCAAAATGCTAGAATGGTGTTAACGAGGTTAATTATGGAAAATATCAAAATCAGAATTACAATGGACAACGGCAAGCAGATGGAAGCTGAACTCTATCCTGATGTAGCCCCTATCACAGTTGAGAATTTTGTAAATCTTGTCAAAGAAAAATTCTATGACGGGCTGATCTTTCATCGCGTTATCAGAGGTTTCATGATCCAGGGTGGTGATCCAACCGGTACAGGTATGGGTGGCTCAAGCAACAAGATCAAAGGTGAATTCCTTTCCAATGGTGTTATCAACGAACTGAAACATACCAGAGGTGTCTTATCAATGGCCAGAGCTATGGATCCTAACTCTGCTTCATCACAATTCTTCATCATGCATAAAGATTCACCTCATCTTGATGGACAATATGCTGCTTTCGGTAAGATAACAAGCGGTATCGAAGTTGTCGATGAGATCGCTGAAACCAAGACCGATTTCAGAGATAAGCCGCTTACTGAACAGAAGATCAAAACTATTGAAATCATCTAAAAAGCTCAAATTTGAGCTTTTTATTTTGTGTATATTATTTTGAATCTTCTTTCACTTTCTATTTTTATTGGAAAGCTTCTTTCACTGATGGTAACTTCTTCAAGTTTTGCGCATTCATTTAATGCTTCCAGAGAATCGATATTTGTTGAATCGATCTGAAGTCTTCTTAATTGTGGAAGATATTTAAGAAGACTTAGACACTTCTCAGAACAATCACTTATCATCACATCCTGATCTGCTATTTTTGTAAGATCATAATATGTCAGTTTCTTATTCTTATCTAAATTCAAGGCATCGCATAACACAATCCGATCATCATCTGTGATTTCTATTTCCCGAAACAGATCTTCCTCGCTTAGCTGAGCAAGGATTGCCTGAGCAAAAATATCATTATCGATTTCAACTTTTTCCTCAGGTTTTACGGTAATGATTTCTTCTTCAGATGTATCTCTACTAGGCAGATATTTATCAAAATAGCCCTGCTCAAAGCCATAGATAGCCCCAATCAGAGCAATGATCAGTATAAAGGAAAAACCAAGCAATACATTCCAGAAAGACAGTCTTCTCTTATTTGATTGTTTTATCTCATAACCGGTTCCATCACCTATCAAATCATCGCTGAGTCTGTTTATCAGCTCATCTGGCGTATCTACAACATCACTTCCTAAAAGTGGATGAACAGAGCCATCTAAGGAATACTGGATGATCTTCTTCTTGTTTCTGATCGCATTGACTACTTCGTTTTCACAGTTTGGAGAAGCCAGGGAATTTTTTGAGGTAAAGGTCAATACCGTTGAACATCCTTTCAGATGTACTTCAATATTGTGTGGCCATTCACTACCGGGAACGATCCCCTGATCATACCAGACCCGGTATTTCTCTTCATACATCCTTCTGATCATAGGCAAAACCTGCTCAGAATCTTTATGAGCATAGCTTACAAACAGATAGTTGTTTTTGCCTTCATAAGCCGGTGTCCTGTTCATCTTATCTGCTGATCTCCACTATCTTTCCTGCTTCACTAAGTTGTCTTGCCTGACTAAGCATGTCTTGAGAAAGAATTACTTCTTTCAGATTTGGATTTTTACATAAACCACTTACATCAATATCAACATTGCCACTGATATCGATCTTATCTATCTTAAGTTCCTGAATTAAATCAGATGCATTCAGATCCATATCAGCACAATAAAGGAAACTGATCTTCTTATCTTTAAGATAGACAAGATCATCCTGTCTGAAAGAGGTAAAGTCCAGATATTCACTATCACCTATTCTTCCTAGAAGATATTCTGCTGAACGATAATATCTGATTCTGTTATTGATAATAATAAACAGACCCAAGGCAAGGATGATCGCCAGAGCACTCATGATCAGGGCAAGCACTTTTCCCTTATCTCCTCTTTGATCAAGAATCTGTCCTTCACCACGACAACTGTAATATTCATCATTATTGATGATATGATCATAGAGTGCATCAGTATCTTTAAACATTCTGATATTAGCCAGCTGCATATCCATGCCGTGTCCCATTTCCTTTTCATCTTCTCTGAGACATACTACCTTCATCCTCTTGCCTAGGGCAAAGTTGATACTATTACGAAAATCAAGATCTTCAAGCGCTTGTTTTGATAGATAAAAGACGCACAGCTTCGCATTGAGAATGCCACCGGCAACTTCATCAGGACGATGTTCATCCTTGAAATCAGCACAATCAAAAAAGACTCTGATCTTTTCATCAGCAAGTCTTTCGGCGAGTTTTAACGATTTATTATAATCGTTCAGATGACAACGTATGAAGATAAAATCTTCAGGTCCGCCATATGATATATATTTAAAATGTTTCATTATTCTTCGGTTGAATAAGATTCGATAACTTCACCTTGATCATTGACGACCTTTATCTTAATGCCCATCTCTTTGATCTCATCGGTAAGTAAATCCAACAGATCTTCATCGATCGTCAGATCTTTGATGTTACTGTTAAGAACAAAATCAAGATCTTCAATGTTTTCACATCTCCTGATTTGTAAGATGGAAATTTTACTCGAAGAGATAGTAGATAGATTTCTGAGACCTGGACAGTCCCAAAGATCTAAAGAAACGATTCTGCTCGAAGTCAGAGGACTCAGATCCGATAACTGCTCACAGCATTCTAATCTCAACGTATTGGCAAGTCGGAATATTTCAGCGAAACCTTCAAGTGAATTCAACGATCTAGATCTGATCTTCAAAGAACCAAGACCATTTGAAAAGATGCCATCCATTTCCCTTATTGACTGTAAGTTATCATCATAAAAGCCAAAATAATGAGCCCAGGCATTTTTAAGATATGGTGAGATCGCACTTAGAGGTGCATTGATTTCCAGCCAGTTATATCTGGTTAATTCATTCAGAAATTCATATGAACCTTCATATCCTGTTATATTCAGACCAAAACCACTTTGTTGCTTAAATGGATCATTCAGTTTTGGAAGATGTGCGATATTTCTGATATTTGTTCCATAAATTTCAAGATCAACGATGTTGGAGTTTTCGATACCATCAATTGTGGTGATGTTTTCACAATTACCTGCCCAGATACCATCTAAAAAACGTATAGAGTATAGTGGGCTAAGATCAGAAACAAGTGTTGATCTTAATTCGATCCTTTTGAGACTCTTGCAGTTTTCTATGCCTGATAGTGATTCGATCGGATTACAATCGATAACCAGTTCTCTTAACTTCTGTAATTCAAAAAGTGGCGATATATCTCTTATCTGTTCACCAGCTATTGTCAGTCTTTCAAGATTAGGCAACTTTGTAAGAACAGAAACATCATCTATCGTACCAGGAGCGACATTTCCTGCCGAACTCCAGTACCAGTTTCCATCTTCATCGATACTTTCAACTTCATAATCGATCGAGCCATCATCACTGTAATTACAAGCTACTTTATTGATCGTATCAGCATCAGGAAAGACTGTATCACCAACAATATGAAGCGAAGTGATCTTTTCCAGATCTTCTTGACTCAATCCGGCAAGACCAAACTGAGCCAAAGCATCTGCTTCCGCCTTAGCCTTGGCTTTGTTTTCCTGGATCATTGGATAGATGACACCAACAAATACCAGTAATGCAGCAACGATTGGAATAATGATCATGGTAAGAGCTCTGTTTTTCTGAGCCTTCTTTTGTTGCTCGGTGATCTTCATATCAGTAAAGATCACACTCTTTTTCATCTCATTGAGCAATTCTTCTCTGCTGGCATATTTGCTTTCAAATAAAGCTTGTTGGGAGTTAAGTTGCATATTCAAAGTGGAATCAAGCTCGACATCTTCCAGATAGACACTGAGGATATTCTTGCCATTCCTGATTGCACAATCAACGACCTTGCGGAAATGTTCTTCTTTAAGCAGTTGTTTGGATATGAAAAGAAGGACACCAAAAGATGAAGCAATCTGCTTCTCTTGTTTTCTGTCATATCCTTCGTTAAGGCACAGAGCTATATTATTTTTATCCAATTCATTCAAAAACTCATTTACATCATCTGCTTTACTGTAACAGACGTAAACGTACGGTTTCTGATTACCTGAGTAAGACTTCATTTCACCTTTATTTTAAACCGTAATTCAATAAAAGTGTTAACTAACATCTCTTTTAAGACAAAAGAAAGTGAGGAAACTTAACCTCACTTTCATTTATAAATTATGTTATCAGTTATCAAACTGTAACTGATAGAGCTTGTAGTAATAGCCTCTTTTTTTCAGAAGCTGCTGATGATTTCCGCTTTCAACGATCTCACCATTCTGTAAGACAATAATCTGATCAGCATGTTGAATGGTTGAAAGACGATGTGCGACTACCAGCATTGTTCCGATATTCTTCATCTTTTCTAATGACTTCTGAATCAAAACTTCTGTCTCGGTATCAATGTTTGCGGTCGCTTCATCTAAGATCAGGATCTGTGGCTTATGAATAACGGTACGGGCAAAGGAAAGAAGCTGTCTTTGACCTTGCGAGAGATTCTCACCTTTTTCAATGATCTGTTCATCAATGCCTTTTGGAAGCTTGTTGATAAAACTATCCGCATTGACATATTCACATGCTTCTTCAATCTGTTCCTTAGTGAAGGAATCATCATGAAGGGTGATATTTTCTTTGATCGTACCTGAGAATAAGAAGACGTCCTGCAACATCTGACCGATTGCTTTACGAAGACTTGAGATCTCGATTCTGTTGATGTTGATACCATCGATCAGGATCTCGCCTTTCTGGACTTCATAGTTTCTGACGATCAGTGAAAGGATTGTGGTCTTGCCAGCACCAGTTGCACCGACAAAGGCACAGGTCTGCTTAGGTTCAATCACAAAGGAGACATCCTTCAGGATCCAGTTATCATCCTTATAGGCAAACCAGACGTTCTTGAATTCGATCTTACCCTCAAAGTGATCGATTCTGATCGCATCTTCGGCATCAAGCACATCAGGTTTGACATCCAGCAGATTGAAGATCCTTTCTGAAGCAGTCAGTGCTTTTTGTAAGGCGTTGAGCTGATCCGCCAGATTCTGGATCGGATTAAAGAACTTTGACAGATACAGATAGAAGGCCACTATCTCACCAGCTGATAAGCCGAATCTGACACCCTGCACAAAGCATAAGGCAATCGAACAGGTGTAGATGAAAGAGATCAGTGGACGATAGATACCAAAAGCCTTTATGACATTGAAACGCTGTTTTCTCAAAGTTTCATTCTTCTCAGAGAACTGCTGATCCTTTGTTTCTTCCTGATTGAAGACCTGTGTGAGTTTCATTCCTGCCAGGTTTTCAGAAAGGAAGGTATTGATATCAGAAATAGAAGCTCTTTCTTTTCTAAAGATCTCTCTTACTGTCTTAGAGAAGATAAACGATATGATGAACACCAGCACAACTACACCAAATAGTGACATAGCTAATGATGGTGAGATGAAAAACATGATCACATAGACACCAACCAGGGTCGTGATATCACGAAGTATCCTGACTAAGACACCGGTAAACAGATCAGACATCGAAGCAGTATAGGATGTTACACGGGTAACAAGTGAACCTACCGGCATCTCGTTGAACTGATTTAATGACATATTCTCAATATGTTCGAAGATCTCTTTTCTTAATCGATAGATGATCCTTTGTCCACATTTCTGCAAGATAATTGATTCAATATACAGGAAAGCCTGATTTATCACTACGATCACAAAGGACAGGATTGCCAGTGTCAGAACCAGTTTCAGATTGATATTATCCTTAACCAGTTCATCTGTAATGGAACTGGTGAATAATGGTGAGATCGAATCAAGAATGACATTCAGGATAAGCAAAAACAGCGACAGGATAAAACCTGACTTCTCTGAACTGACATACTTAAGTGTCCTTCTGATGATCACACTTAAGGGTAACTTATGGTCACCTTTCAGCTTTTCGAGTTCGTCATTCATGTTTACAGTTCACTCTCCAGTTTCTGCAGATAGACCATCTTCTGATATGTTGGAGATATCTTCAGAAGATTATCAGGTGTATCAAAAGCTTCAACTGTTCCTTCCTTCAGTACCAAAATCTTATCAAGATGTGATACGGTGGAAACTCTTGAAGCGATGATGATTGTTGTCATTCCTTTACGTTTTTCATAGATGTTGTTTAAGATCGTTTCTTCCGTTTTCATATCAACAGCTGAAACCGAATCATCCATGATCATGATCGGTGCATTCTTGATATAGGCACGGGCAATAGAAATACGCTGTTTCTGACCACCGGAAAGAGTCACGCCTCTTTCGCCGGTAACTGTTTCATAGCCTTCCGAGAAGCCCAGGATATTGTCATCAACATCCGCAAACTTGGCAGCCTTTCTGATATCAGACATATCAGCCTTGGTGTTGGAAAAAGAAATATTGTTTCTGATATTGTCAGAAAACAGAAAATTATCCTGTGGTACATAGGCGATATTATCTCTGAGATTTGTGATATCAAGATCCATCAGATCGATATCATCAATAAAGATCTTGCCTTTTTCAATGTTGTATAGTCTTAACAAAGAATTGACCAGTGTGGTCTTGCCTGAACCGATCTTGCCGACAACACCGACCATTTCACCAGGCTTGATCTCAAAACTGACATTATGTAACGAATGGGTATCACCATCCGGATAGACAAACGAAAAATCGTTGAATCTGATCTTTCCCTTGCAATCAGTCAGCTTAACCGCATTCTCAATGGAATGAATCTCTTCTTCCTGATCAAGGAAGGCATAGATTCTGCCAATGGAAGTCTTATATCTAGAATGCATCTGAAGGATCTGACCCATAGCAATCATTGGCCAGATCAGAGTATCGACATAACCAATGAAAGTGATTAGCTTACTGGCACTGATCGCGATCGCATGACCAAATAAAACAATTGGTCTTCCTAAAGAATTCAGATAGACAAAATATGAACCTGCACCGATCAGTAAGGACATCGTAACACCAATGATCAGTTCAATATATACATCAAATTTAATGGATAGTCTGGCAAATTCCAGATTCTTGTTGCTGTTTTCTTCGGCTACTTTAGAGAAAGCCTTCAGTTCCTGAACTTCCTTGACAAAAGCTTTGATGACACGGATTCCGGTAAAAGTCTCCTGGGTAAAATCATAGAGTGCATCAAACTGTTTCTGTCTTTCTTCCCACTTGTCTGACATGATCTTTTCAACTCTGTTTCCCCAGATAACAAGTGCCAACATTGGAATGATCGCAATTATGGAAAGGACGATATCAAGTCTGATCATCTTGAAGAAAGATACAGCTGATAGGAATACCGCATCAACAACCATGATCGTTCCCCATCCGGTAAACTCTTCCACTGCTTCAACATCAGAAGAAAACCACGACATGATGGTACCGATCTTGTTTTCATGATAGTAGCGTTGTGATAGTCTTTCAGCTTTCAGAAACATATCATGACGGATATTGGCCTCGATCTTGCCTGAAGCGGAAAGGATTGAGAAACGCATCACGAATCTTCCTGCCATCAAGACAAAGGCGATGATGATGACGTTTTTCACAACATCTGAAATATCAGCTAAGCTGACATTTGTATTATTGGAAACTATTTCGACCATGGTACCTAAAAGCTCAGGTACATAGGTCTGTACTACATCAACGATGATATCAGCCACGATTCCGATCAGAAACAGGCCAATATATTTGAGATAATAGTTTCTAACTGTTGTTTTCATTTTTACAAAAAGCCAACAGAAAGTTGGCTTTCGTCTTCATTGATTATACATTACTAGCTGTCGAATTGTGAATTATACAGCTTGTAGTAGAAGCCCTTCTTTTCCATCAGGGAATCATGATCACCGACTTCTACGACATCACCCTTATCAAGAACGATGATTATATCAGCATTTCTGATCGTAGATAGACGATGAGCGATGGTAAAGGCTGTTCTGCCTTTACGAAGTTCTTCCATGGAATCCTGGATCAGCTGTTCTGTTCTGGTATCAACCGAGGAAGTAGCTTCATCAAGGATCAGGATCTTAGGATCTTTAAGGAATGCTCGAGCGATCGTCAACAGCTGTTTCTGACCCTGTGAAATCGCAGAGGTATCTTCTGAAACGATCGTATCATAGCCATCCTCCAGCGTCTTTATGAATCTGTCGACATGAGCCAGACGGCAGGCTTCATAGATCTCTTCATCTGTTGCATCAGGTTTACCAAAACGGATATTGTCTCTGATCGTTCCATCAAACAGCCAGGCATCCTGAAGCACCATACCGAAGATCGATCTGAGATCTTCACGTTTATAGTCTCTTATATTCTTGAAATCGACATATATTCCACCACCATTGAGTTCATAGAATCTCATCAGCAGTTTTACCAGTGTTGTCTTACCAGCACCAGTTGGTCCAACGATCGCAACATCCTTACCAGGAGCTACAAACATTGAGAAGTCGTTGATGATGATCTTATCAGGATCATACCCGAATCTGACGTTTTCAAATGTGACATTACCCTGGATCTTTGATACACCATTTTCATCAGTGATCTTTACCGGATTCTCACAATTTTTTTCTTCTTCTGTTTCATTTAACAGATTGAAGACTCTTTCTGCTGCAGCAACCATTGTCTGGATCGTATTGAGCAATTGAGCGACCTGTGAGATTGGCTGCTGGAGTCGACGTACATAAGTAGTGAAGGCCTGAATATCACCAATTGCCATTCTGCCCTGAATTACTTCAAAGCCACCGATCAGACATACCGCCACATAACCGACATTCTGTAAGAATCCCGTTAATGGGAACATCATACCGGAATAAAACTGTGACTTATAGGCAGCATTATATAGTTCTTCATTGAGTTCATCGAATTTTTCAATCGACTTCTCTTCATAGTTATAGGTCTTTACCAGCAGATGACCGGAATACATCTCTTCAATATGACCGTTGATCGCACCAAGATATTTTGAATGCGCCGAGAAGTATTTCTGTGATATTTTGACAGTCATTGCTGCTATGACACCTGATAAAGGAATGACTACCAGTGAAACAAGTGTCAGTTTCCAGGAAATGGAGATCATCATGAATAGTACACCAACGATGTTGACCATTGAATTGAGTACCTGCGAAACTGTTGATGTCAGGTTATTGGAGATGTTGTCGACATCATTAGTGACACGCGACAATACATCACCATGACTTTGGGAATCAAAATACTTTAATGGCAGTTTATTGATCTTCTTGGAAATATCATCACGCAGTTTATATGAGATGTTTACTGCGATATTGACATGTAAGAGATTTACCACATAATCGATCAGAGCACTGATGATATAGATGATAAGGATCGTCAATACCAGTTTTCCGATCGTATCGAAATCGATTCCAGCTCCTCCGGCATATTTTGAAATGATGCCTTCAGAAATTAGTGTTGTAACATTACCGATCAGTTTCGGTCCATAGATACACATGACAGTTGAGATGACCATCAGGATCAGTGATAGGATGATCCTTGCGTAGTATGGTCTGATATAGGTTATCAGCTGTTTGAGTGTACCCTTGAAATCTTTTGGTTTTTCTATTTTTTGCATTCTAGGAGGCATTAGGCTAATTCCTCCTTTGAAAGTTGTGAATAAGCGATCTGTCTGTAGATATCGCAATTTTTAAGCAAGTCAGCATGTTTTCCTTCACCTACCACTTTGCCATTATCTAATACGATGATCTTATCAGCATTCTTAATCGTCGAGATACGCTGCGCAACCATAATGACAGTTGCCTTGGTCTTACTGATAAGCTCATCCAGTGCTTTTCTTAATCTCTTATCTGTTTCGTAGTCCAAAGCTGAGAACGTATCATCAAAGATATAGATATTCTTATCCTGAGCTAAAGCTCTGGCAATTGAGATACGTTGTTTCTGACCACCCGATACATTGGTACCGCCTTGGGTAATCGGCGCATCCAGTCCTTCATCTTTTTCCTTGATGATATCTTCAGCCTGGGCAATCTTTACTGCCTTAAGGATATCTTCTTCGGCTACATCTCTGCCAAAGGAGATATTTGATCTGATATCACCCGAAAACAGGATAGCTTTTTGTGTAGCATAACCGATCTTTTCATGTAACTGTTTCTGTGAGACATTACGGATATCTTCACCACAGTAACTTATCCTTCCTGAACTGACATCAAACAGACGCGGGATCAGTTTGACGATCGTTGACTTACCTGAACCGGTCGAGCCGATAAAGGCAACAGTCTGACCCGGATCAGCTGTAAAGCTGACATCTTCCAGAACTGATTCTTCAGCTCCCGGATAGCGGAAGGAGACATGTTCAAAACTCAAAACGCCATTTTCTTCCGGTAACACCTTTGGTTCAGCAACATCATTGATCGTATTCTTGGTATCAAGCACTTCCTTGATACGTCTGACTGAAACAAGAGAACGAGGAACCATGAAGAACATACCGGTGACAAACATGAACGACATGACTACATGAATCGCATATTGTGAGAACGCCATCATTTCACCAATCGTCATGGCATCGATATCGATCTGCTTGGAAGCAAACCAGGTTATGGAAACAGTTAGTCCATTCATGACCAGAGTCATGACCGGTATCATGATATTCATGACACTGGAAACAAACAGATCAGTCTTTTTTAAACCGCTGTTGATATCATCAAATTTATTCTCTTCGATCTTTTGTGAATTGAATGCCCTTATTACCAGCATTCCATCGAGGAATTCTCTCATGATCGCATTGAGACGGTCAGTGAGTTTCTGAATTACTTCAAATTTTGGTACCGCAAATACCGCCAGGACAATCATGGCACAGATCATAATACCGATCGCTACCAGCAAGAGCCAGGAGATATTTGGATATCTGGTGACCTTGATGACAGCGGTAATACCCATGATCGGTGACATCAGCATCATTCTTAACATCATCTGGATCAGCTGCTGAATCTTGGTGATATCATTACCGGTTCTGGTGATAAGTGATGAAGTTGAAAAACGGGAGAATTCACTTGATGAGAATGATTCTACTTTTTCAAAGACATCCTTACGCATCTTTGCTGCAACTTTGGCAGCCGTCTTTGTTGCCAGGTAAGTTGAAATAAACTGAACCAGTACACCAATTGCAGCAATACCCAGCATCTTTAGACCAGAAGAGAGGATATAGTTGTTCTGAATGGTTGTAATGGAAAGACCTACATTATCATACAAAGATTTATTGTAGATACGAGCCATTGAACCATAGTTGTCTTCTAAGCCCTTAAGTTTATCGTTTAGCTGACTGATAAGTTCAGCTTTGTTTTCTTCGCTTACAGCAAGACCATTCTGCTTTGCCATATAGGAATAGACCAGTGGATCTCGCATCTCAGCGATTTCGCTCTTATCTTTTAACAGATAGACATCTTCATTAAAGACAATTTTCTGATCATCAATGATTGCTGTTTCATTTGCCTTATGTAATTCATATTGCGAAAGAATTGTATTATCATCTTCTGTAAAGATCAGAATATTATCCATATCCTTCTTGGTAAGCGCAACAGGAGTCTCTTCCTCTATTCCTCCATACTGAATACCATTTGTGACAATACCTGACATATAATCCGGTAGCAGCAGTTCGCTTTGTACCTGTACAAAAGTCAAAACGACGATCGCCAGGACTGTCAGAATATATGGTTTTAAATATCTGAAAATAAGTTTCATTTACTCTGTTCTCCAATTATTTCATCAATACTGTTCATTACCCGATAAAAAGTATCGATATCTTCTTTAGAATTTCTTTCCTCAATCAGATTATTGAGTTTGAGAATCCTTTCTTCAAATTCCTTATAGAATTTGTCAGAACTCTCTGTGAGTTTTATATAGTTCTTGCGTCTGTCTTCAGTTGACTGGATTCTGACGACAACACCTTTTTCAACCAGTGAATCAAGTGATCCGGTGATGGAAGCCTTTTTCAGGTTCGTCTCCTTCTCCAGATCTTTCTGACAAACATCTTCATCAGCATGTCTGAGCAGATAATTGACGATCCTGAACTGTGTGATGTTGAACATTATATTTGGATCAAAATCATTAGATACGTAACGACGTATCCGATATTCCAGATCTCTGATATCTTTTGCAACATTTCTTTCCATACTTTCACCTCAAAATAAATAGTTAGTTTGTAAACTAACTATTTATTATATATTATTTAATATCCATTTCAATAAAAATGATCAGAACGATCTGATCACTTTCTATTTTTTAAGTTTTCTGTAGAGGAATACGACCACGCACGCACCAACGATTGATACGATGGCATGAGACAGGATCGAAGTACTTTCAAAACCGATAAGGCCAAAAAGCACATTTCCTACGAATCCGCCTGCAAGACCAAGCAACATATAGACATACCAAGGTCCATTAAGATGCATGATCGTAGCAGCTACATAGCCGAAGGCTGCACTTAACAGTAAAGATATGAGTAATGACATAGTAAATACCTCCTGTATATACAAAAATGATTATACTACTTTTAATTCAGGATATAAAACCGCTGATCATGCCCAGATACATCGTAATACCGTTTGCCAACAAGGTATAAATGATGATAAGCCATTTAGGACGATCCTTAAACATGATCAGATACAATATCAGTTCAAAGATTGTGATTAACAGCTCACATATCGGGAACAGGATCACCCAGACAAAGCCTCCTGAACTGTATTCCAGTATCATCATTGCGATATTCAAAGTAACCTGTGTAATCAGATTGACAATAAAGATCGTAAGCAGATGTTTCTTGCTTCTTAGATTAAACAGTAAAGCCAGAACCATTTCGATCGCAAAAGTTACCAGTACTCTCATTGCGAATAAAAGAAGTCTTCTACCCAGATTTGAGATCTCATTGACCTTTAAAGTATCACCATATTGTACTTCATAGGATGCTTCAAAGGCATCTCTTTCAAAAGCTTCTGAAATTTTAAGTGATTGATCATCTACACTGTATATGGCGATCTTGAATCTCTTTGGTGCATAATAGCCCCAGTTAAATGCTTCCTTCTTGGAACATTCATCAAAATATCCCATGAAATGATAGCCATCAGCATCACGATAATTCATGAAAGCCAGGACCGCTTCCTTTTCTTCATCTGTTGTACCGAGATCCTGTGCTTCTTCATTGCTGATTCTTGACCATGGGCCAAATCGTTCTTCATCACATAAAAGCGTGACATAGTAATTACCCTCAGGGGCATCAATGATCGTCACTTTGACAGATGGTTTTGGTCCAACATCAGCGTTTATTGAAAAAGGGAAACAACTGACAAGAAAGACCACCAGTAATATTTTTAAGAAATTCTTCTTCATTATCATCCTTTATAGAAATAGTATATGACTGACATCATAAAACTTCCCATCAGATAAGCCAGTGAGCAGGCTATGATGAAATACAGCAGCTGAGCCTGAAAGACTCTTCCCTGTTTCACAAAACGGGAGAAATCCAGAGCCTGTAATCCATACAACGAAATCAGAAAACAGAAAAAATAGATCAGAACTCTAAGATAGAAATCAGTCATCTATAAATCCTCCTTTCATCAGTACCTTCTTTATATCAAGATCATCATTCATGATGACAAGATCAGCATATTTACCTCTGCTTAATGTTCCATAGTGTTTATCAAGACCATAGAGTCTATAGGCATTCAGACCTGAATACATTAATAGATCAGTATATTTAGCCCCCAGTTCATACAGAACCTTCATCTCGTCATTTATCGATACTACACTGCCGGCATAGTGTCCGTCAAAGGAAATAAACTTTGTACCACTCTTATGACACTTCTTGGAGATGAATTCATAATCCCCATCCGGCAGGTTTCTGGCAATACTTGAATCACTTACCAGAATGATCTTATCTTTATCGATATTGTTTATTGCAAGTTTCAAAACGTTGCGATCGATGTGATTGCCATCAGCGATCAGTTCACAATACCATCTGTTCATAAAGGCACAGTTGACCAAGGTCAGATCACGATGATGTAGACCTCTCATCGCATTAAACAGATGTGTAAAGCCATCGACATATTCATCAAGATCTTCATACAGGGCATCAGAATGTCCACACATGACTCTGATATTGTTTTCATGGAGTAGTCTACCGATCTCTTTAGCTCCATCAAGTTCGTAGGCGATTGTCATCTGTCTGATCTTAGTTGATTGACTGATAAAGTCTTTTACCATCTCAATATCAGGTTCAATAAACTTATCAGGATCACCCATACCAAGATGCAGTTTACTGAGAAATGGTCCTTCCAGATGGAAGCCATCAAAACGGGCATACGGACTTTCATACTCTTCAAATTCCTGAAGTTGTCTTCTTATTCCTTCTGCTCCCATATCATAGGAAAGCGATGCCAGATAGGAAGTTGTGCCATCTTTAGCAAATTCATAAGAGATCCTGTCCATCTGTTCATGATCACAGGAATCAAAAGACATCATATCTATGCCATGGGTGTGCGTATCAAAAAAGCCCGGCATAACAATGAGTCCACCCAGATCAACAACCTTGGTGTCATCTGATGGCTTGATATTACTTTGAGGAAAGACATCACTAATCCTGTCATCTTCAATCAGTAATGACCCATCCAGAAATTCTCTTTGTCCATCAGCGATAAGATGGCAATGAACAAGCAGGTACTTCATTTATTTTGCTCCTAAGGCAGAAATGATCGTCGGAAGCAATTGCTTCTTTCTTGATACCAGACCACTGACAAACCCATCATGATCCTTATCGAAAATATTCTTCACAAAATGTTTGAGATCTCCGGAAGCCAGAATATATGAACCAGATCCATTAGCCAGCGTAAGCATGACGACCATCAGATCATAATTACCTGATTTGCATGAATCATCCAGATACTTCTGCAATTCATCTTTAAGCTTGAAATATTCTTCTCTGCTCTTGGAAACAGCCTGACCAAGTCCGACTCTGTTACCTTCGATATTGAATTCCTTGAAGTCGTTATAGACGATCTCAATGAATCTCTTATCAAGAAGTGATTCCGCATGTTCGATCATAGCTTTGGACAGTTCCTTGGCATCAATACCGGAAATATTAGAAAGTTTTTGTGCCACTTCAATATCGATCTGAGTTGTCGTCGGAGACTTGAAATTCATCGTATCAGAAATGATTGCACCAAGTAAAAGACCTGCAAGTTTCTTACTCAGTTTGACCTTATTGTTTATAAACATATTGCCGACGATCGTTGAAGTTGCCCCGATCGGCATGGTAGTAATATTGATCGGATTATCACTCTTAAATCCGCCAAAACGGTGATGATCAACGATCTCAAGAACGATACCTTCATCGATATCATCAATACTCTGTTTCTTTTCGTTGTGGTCGACCAGAATCAGCTGTTTACGCTGATAGTTGAACAGATGATAACGTGAAATCGCCCCAACGACCTTATCTTCCTGATCAAGGACAGGATATGATCTGTGACGTGACTTGGCGATCTTCTTGCTGGCCTCATCGATCGTATCATTGATATTGAAATAATCAATCTTTTCCTTTTCGATCATGATGTGTTCGATCGTAGGTGTCTGATAGATCAGACGGGTGATTGATAAAGGTGTAAGCTCTGTTGTGATGATCGTAGCTTGCGCATCCTTAGCCATCGAAAGGATCTTCTTGGAGATCGGATGGGACGTACATATTACCAACATCGTTGCCCCAAGTTCCAGACAGTATTGCATCTTGTCATCTTCATTACGAAGCAAGACTATTGAATCATCTTCAACATTTGATTTCAGGCTTGGGAACATATGCATCTTTCCTGAAAGCTTATGTGTTCCTCTTAGAACCAAGGTTCCATTTAAAGTCTTGACGATATTGTCTACTTCAATTGTTTTGATGATGGAAGAAAGTTCCTCATCAGTCTTAGTCCACATATAGGTAAGATCATCAAGTGTAACAATGCCTTCCAGTCTCTTCTTACGATCAACAACGATCAGACCTCTGTTTTTCAGTTTAATGACCTTATCAAGTGCTTCCTTCATGGTCATATCACGATCAGCCAATGCTGCCTTATCCATGTCGATCTCTCTTAAGATGGATTTTGCGGTAAACAGCATCATTGGATCATCAAAACCAAAACGTTCCAGAAGATACTCAGTCTCTCCACTTACGGAACCAATCCTGGCTGCAACAGCATTTACTCCCAGCTGTCTTTTATATTCGGCGTAGGCTATCGCTGATACAATCGCATCAGTATCAGGATTCTTATGACCTACTACATAGATCGGACGTTTTTTCATCTGATTGCCTCCATTATTTCTTCTTCAGATATCGGGCCCTGTCTCAGTATTCTTATTTCATCTGAAACATCAACGATCGTCGAAGCCTTATCGCCTCTGGCATCTTCCATTACGATCGCATTGATTTTATCTTTCATGCATTCATAGACATCTTCCCATTTAAGTAATGATCCATTACCGGAAATATTGGCGCTGGTAACCAAGATCGGCTGATCCAGTTCTTTGATCAGATCCAGAATAAAAGCATCATCAGGAACCCTGATACCGATCGTATCCTTGCCCTGGGTGATGTAGTCCTCAACATTATCTTTTTTTCTGAAAATCAGCGTGATTGCCCCTGGTACAAACTTTCTGATCAGCTTCTTCGCTGTTTCTGAGACATAGGCAACACTTTCAATCATTTCCAGAGAATTACACATCATTGGTAAAGGTTTATCAAAACTTCTACCCTTGGCGGCATAGACCTTGGCGATTGCGTTTTTATCCATGATACAGGCCAAACCAAAAACGGTATCAGTAGGAAAAGCCAATATCCCCCCGTCAATCAAAGTCTTGATTATTTTATCCTTATCCATCTTTGTATACTTGATGGTTTCCATATTATTATTATACTTTTTTTAACAGTTAAAAATCATCCCTTAACTGCAATATAATAGGATATGAAGGAAGTATCTGAACCATGCAAGTAAAACTAAATGATGTGATCGATGCAATAGATGACACTACTACGGAAGTCACTTACAGTTACTATATTCCAGAAGAAAGAATCATTATCAATGATGATGATTCTATTCCTTTAAAGAAACTGATTCCTTTACCAACTCATAGTGAGATCGATGACTATGGCACGATGAAAGAATTCATTGAAGATCTTGAAGAAGGTGAAGCAAAGGAATGGCTTGAAGAATGTATCAGAGGTGCAGGAGCCTTCCGACGTTTCCGTTCAACCTTGCAAAGATTCGCAATGACAGACAGATGGTATGACTATCTTGCGCAGGCTCATGAAAACATTGCGATCAACTGGTGTGAATACTATGGAATCGAATACCTGGAAGACGAACCATTCAAGGTAAACAAACAAGCAGAAACAATAACTCCATCACCTAAAAACAAGCACAATTATCGCTATATTGATGTCAATGAAGACAATATCTATTCTCTGGTTTATCTCTATATTGATTTTCGCAAGACCTTAAGCAGTTTCAAAAACATAAACAATGATATTGATGAAGATGAAGCATTGCTTCAACTCAAACATCATCTGTCAAAAAACGATCTTATCTATGCGATCGCTGATAATGGCAGATATATCGGTTTTGTGATCTGTCGTGAAGATGATGATGTCATCTATCTTGAAGCAATCTACGTCAGAAAACAGGATCGCCTCAAAGGTGTAGGAAGACTGCTTCTGCAGAAAGCTGAAGCTATAGCCAAAGAATATGGCAATACAACTTTGTATATGAGTGTTCATCCTAATAATGATGCAATGCTCAGCTTCTTAAAGAAAAATGGATATGATGTCCTTAATCTGATTGAACTAAGAAAATCATATCCTGATGAACAGAATAACAGCACCTATTCCATAGGTGAACATGAATACCGCTATTAGAAAAGGAGAAGATCAATGCTTATAAAAGACGTTATTCAGAATATCAAATCATATTGTAAAGGTACCTGGAATGGTACTGTTATCACTGATGAAAAGACCAGGGACAAGGTCTTATATGGTGATACTGATAAAGAATGTACCGGCATCGTCACAACAATCTATGCCTCAACCAACGTAATCAGAAAAGCCCATGAACTGGGAGCTAATCTGATCATTGCTCATGAAGCACTGTTCTGGAACAGAGGAGATCATCGTGAATGGCTTGAAGAATCACAAAACAAAACTTATCTTGCCAAGAAGAAAATGTTAGATGATTATGGCATTACCGTATGGCGTTTCCATGATTATATTCACTCCGGTATCCCTGTTGGTGATGACTACATCGATGGAATCTTCTATGGTATCGCCAAACTGACAGGTTGGGATAAGGCCATTATCTCCAGTGATGTTTCCGGTGCCATCTATCTGGAATGTGAGACGACAACTCCTAGAGAAGTTGGAAAACTCTTAAAAGAGAAATGGCATCTCAGTGGACTAAAATGTATTGGCAACATGGATGCGAAAGTAAATAAGATCATGGTCTGTGGTCATGTATCCGAAGGCGGTGATTCCAATTCACTTATCAAGAAAGTAGATGAAAACAATATCAATCTGTTATTACCGCTGGAACTGATCGATTTTACTCTCAGTGAATACATCAAAGATTCTGGTCAGTTAGGTTATGATCGTGCCATTATTGCGGCTGGACACTTCAATCTGGAAGAACCTGGTATGGAATATATGGTCAACTGGATCGATGATGCCTTAAAGACCCATATAAAAACCGACTTTGTGCAAGCCGGTGATATGTATACCTACATGTAGAAAGAGAAGCAATTCTCTTTTTTTTAATTCTCTGATAAGCTTTTCAGATTATGATGATAGACCATCAGCCAGAGAATAAACTGAATGATGATCGTGATCAGCCAGCTCAAAGGGAAACAGTTATAGAGTATATCAGGCTGATGATTAATTCTGAAATAAGTCATAATATAGGCAATTCGGAAGCCACAGACACCAAACAAGGTCACGATTGTTGGCAGAATTGAAAGCCCCATTCCTCTGATCGAATTGACGATGACATCCAGAATACCGTTAAGGAACAGGAACAGCGTCACATGTCTTAGTCTTATCATTCCAAGTTCAATGATCTGTGCGTCACTGGCAACAAGACTCAACAAGGATCTTCCATTTAGAAAGCTGAAAAAGCCAATCGCAAACGAGCCGATCGTACATAATATGATGTTTGCGATCATCAGTTTTCTGATGCTTTTAAGATCTCTGGCTCCATAAGATCTTGAGGTATAAGTTAAAGAAGCCTGAGGAAAGGCATCACAGAAGACATAGACAAATTCTTCAATCGAATTAGCAGCCGTATTGGCAGCGACCATCAGAGAGCCAAAAGAATTGATCGAAGACTGAATCGCCATATTACTGAAAGAAAACATCTGATTCTGTAACAGAGAAGGAATACCATAATGAAGTATCTTCTTAAACAGCTCAAAGTTCAGATTCTCAAAGTTCAGATCTAGATGAATATAACCTTCTTCCTTTATAAGTCTTATTACAACCAGTATTGCAGCCACAAATTGAGAGATTACAGTTGCCAAAGCAACGCCAGCTATATACATTTTAAGTACAACTACAAATATCAGATTGAGAATGACGTTCAAGGCACCGGAAATACTAAGATATAGTGTTGGCCTTTTACTGTCACCACTTGATCTAAGTATATGCATACCAAAATCAAAGACACCGATCGGTATAGCTGAAATAAAATAGATCCGCATATACAATAAGGCATCCGCAAAGATATCAGCTGGTGTTCCTAGCAGTTTTAGAAAGAAACCCGAAAGAGTTATGCCGATAAAAGAGACTACCAGACCAGCCATAAGTCCGATAAACATACCGGTAAAGACTGCCTGTCTGATCGAATCATATTTCTTTTCACCGATCATTCTTGAAACCAGGACATTGATACCTAATGATAGTCCGGCTAAACCCCAGGTAAAGAAAATAGTCAATGGACCTGTTGTGCCAACTGCTGCCAGACCCTGTTTTGAGGTGAAGTTTCCAATGACAACTGTATCAGCAAAATGAAAAGTTATCTGCAACACATTTGCCAACATGATCGGCCAGACAAAGTTCAGGATCGTTGTTATTAAAGAAGCATCAAATGTTTCATTTCTTTTTTTCTTAAACATCATAATTATTTACTTAACAATTATATCCTTATAACCTAAAAAGAGTCGACTTGACTCTTTTTAATCAGAAACTGTGGCCACCGCCACCTCCTCCTCCGCCACCAGAGGAGCCTCCACCTCCTCCGCTGTAAGAGTGTCCTCCACTGCTTCCACCGGAAGATTCGATGTGCTTGCTTTTCTTACGTTTGAGCAGGGTCTTTTCCAGGACCTTAACTCCAACTGCAGTCGTAAGGGCTTTTGCAGTATACTCTTTAACCTTTGGATGGAGATATCCTTTCTGTATGACCAATACCATGAAATTCAATAACAGTGCACTGACCAAAGCGATCAGGGCGTTGGAAATGTATTTCATTGGTTGTGAAATCATGCCTCCTTTAAGTAAAGTCAGAGCCTGATCATAGGCGTTATAGGCGCAATTGTAGTATTCTTCTTTTGAAGCATAGCGATAGATATTATCAGTAATAGTATTCGCATATGATTTATCTATGACCCGATATATTGCACCATTGGAATGGATCCAGATATTTCTTCTGCCCATATCGATCAGAAACAGAAAACCGCTATCAGTGCCAAACAGTTGTCTGTAAAGCTGCTTGGCATATGATCCTGTATCATCATATTGAGCAACTGTCACAAAGGCAACATTTCCATATTCGAGAATCTCTGACATCTTGTTTCTAAGCAGATTCTCTTCATTTTCACTAAGCAGATCCTGTTCATCATCAATGATCAGCTGATAGTCATTTTCACCAGATACCTTAAACGGAAGGATCAGAAATGACAATATAATGCTTATAACAAATATTACTTTAGCTTTCTTTAGCATTATCATTTCCTCCTTTCCTTACATAGAATGACGGTAAAGGTCTAGTAGCAGATTCATTAATTCTGAAGATCAGATCAAAGGCCATGATACTGGCAGCTGCCAGACAGATCAAAGATCCCAGATAGTACCACCAGTCTTCCACCGGTTCAGCTGATGATACTCCAAAGCTGTATAAAACCGCCATTAAAGCTATCAGAGCTACCAGCATGGATCTTTTATTACGCAAATATCTTGAAACATTCAGTGTTCTGAAGAATCTGATCAGCTGCAATATCGAAATGATGAATGTCATGGCGATAGCCCCCGACTGACTGACCAGTTCATCATAGAGTCCACCAATTAAACCGAATGATATCACAACGATAAAACTCATAAAAACATAATAGATGATCTTTATGATATTTGAATTTGTAAATCCTTCTCTGGCTCTGAGTCTGGCTCTCTTCTTTTCTGACATCGGCAGTTTATCACCATCATTCAAGAGATATCCTTTATCAAATACATGATTTTCTCTGTTTCTGATCTCCTTTAATTCCTTGTAGTATCTGATTGAGACCAGATATACCAGTAAAGCTGAAAACCAGATGACAAAGCGTGATGTTACACTTACAAATACAGTCAAAAATACAAACAGAACCGCTGCTCCCGCAAGAGTGTATAAGAGGAACTGTCTGATATCGACAGGCATATCAATGTGTATTTTACCTGTCTGACCATTGACGATCGCATAGACTACACGATCATTTCTTTTCCAGGTCAAAAACCAGACCGGAAGGTAGATCGCCTCTTCACCATTGTATTTTGTCTGCAAAAATTCCTGCAGTTTCTGCCTTCTTGGAACTTTCAGAGTAATACCAGAAAACTGATTCTCAATATCGGAAAACGCAACTTCTGATGCCTTCTGCATGACTTCTTCTTTGTAGGTATTCGCATCAACATTTGGTGAGTCAGCATACATTCCCGCCAGATAGCCTGGTTTGAAATCAGTAATATCTTTCTTATTGAAAGGAGCGATCTCTTCAGCGATCGTATCATCAAAATTACGTGAGGCATCATAAGGTATACCATAGATGCCATTATTGTTTACCTGGGTTTTGACCTTATATTCCTCATAATAGTCATAACCCTTCTTGGTATAGCTTTTAGTACCATCCAGTTCAAATGAATCAGTTCTGAAACTGATCCTGTACATCCAATAAGGAATATAGAATGGACGGAAACGATCAATAAAGTCAGGATCCTTCATCTCCTTTGGAGCATAGATCACATTCTTGAGTTTCTGTTCGTAGATGTTCTTACACTGCTGCTTACTGATCCTAAAAGGAATGATCTTCTTAGGCTTCTTTATACCTGACATATTGCTTTCAAGCATTGCCTCAGATCCACAATAACTGCAATAAGATACAGCCTCATCATTTTCTGAAATCAGCTCAGCTCCACAGTTCTGGCAGATAAAAAGACGCGCATCTTCAAGACTTGTCTCTTCAGCAATATTTCTTTCCTTATAATCATCCACTTTAAAAACAGAAGAACAGTGTCTGCACTTCAGATTCTTATCGGTGATGTTATAGTAGAGTGTTCCGGAACAGTTTGGACATTTCATATCTACTCCTTTACCGCCTGTTTTCTTTAGTATAACATTTAAGCCAAACAAAAGACCGGCTAAGCGTCGGTCTTATGATAGTACGTCTTTGATGAAGGCTCTGGCCTCATCTTCTGTTTTGAAATTAGATATAAACATATAATCAGCCATGGCACCAGACAAAGCTTCTTCAACCGGACCCTCCCTTAAGAGTTCATATCTTTCTCTGACATCTTCTTCTGAAAGACGGAACTTGAGTCCTTTTCTTCTTGAGGCAAAGGCACATACTTCTTCCATACTTCTTTCAATATCAGTCTTGTCATAGGCGATCATATCAGCCCAGATCTCATAGACATCAGTACCATTAGCCCAGTTCATCATTGTTGGTGAGATACCACCGCTTGGACGCATGTTTACTTCCAAAGCTACGATATCACCCTTCTTGCCGATGTGCTGATCCTTGTTGAGACGGAAGAATTCAAAATGAACCATTCTGTTTCTGATTCCAAAAGCCTTGGCAGTAGCTCTACCGGCTTTCAGAATATCTTCTGGCAATCTGCTTCGCAGATAGAAAGATGAATTAAGTCCTTCTGAAACGGTTTCCATCAGATTCGCAACTGTGACATTGCCATTCTCAAATAAAGCTTCACCCTTGGAATTGATGATCGCATCATAGGTCTGAACTTCACCATCAATATATTCTTCCATGATGTATTTGACTTTATTTGTATATTTGAAGAACTTCTTCAGATCTTCCTCGTTCTTGATCTTATGAGTATCAGATGCACCTACACCGTTGTCAGGCTTTACAACAACCGGATAGCCAACTTCTTCAATGAATTTCTTGCATCCTTCAATTGTATCAACCAGATGATAACGGGCAACTGGAACACCTGCCTTGATGTAGTTTTCCTTCATCTTTGATTTGTATTTGACCTTTTCCATATCTTCCGGATGGAAACCGGTTGTGATGTTGAAGTCTTGTCTAAGTTTTGCGTCCTGTTCAAGCCAGTATTCATTGTTGGATTCGAGCCAATCGATCTTTCCATATTTGAATGAGAAGAAAGCAACAGCTCTGAAGACTTCATCATAATCTTCCAAAGAAGGTACCTTGTAGTATTCCGTCAAGGCATTTTTCAGATCATAGCTTAATGAATCATACTCGGCATCACCAATGCCCAGTACTGTGACTCCATTGTTGTTGAGACGGTCACAGAAATTCCAGTGATTCTCCGGAAAATTCGGAGAGATGTAAATAAAGTTCATACGCTTATTCTCCTATCAGATATGGCAGGAAATATGGTACCTGCTTATACCACCAAGGCCAGTCATGATTTACATCATAGCCCCAGTAATCGACCCAGATATTGATTCCAAGTTCATGGAAACGCTTGTCAAGATATTGGGTTGACCAAGGTTCTTCCCAGGCACCCATACCGACACAGACAACTGCCTTGTGTCTGTTATACTCTGCAATAAACGGATGATCAGGACTCATACCGCTCATATAATCGGTGATGGAATTCTGATAGACTACATCATCCATATAATCACCAACAAAATATGAAGCATGATAGATACCACTTAATGCCAGACATCTGTCAAACAGATCAGGAAAACGCAGATACAGATTCAAGGCATGAGTAGCACCCATGGAACAGCCAAAGGTCATGATTCCCGGATAGCCATCCCAGCCATTCTTTTCGTTGACATAGTTTCTGATGAAAGGAACGACTTCTCTGGTGATATAGTTGATCCATTCTTCGTGATGTCTGACACGATGATATGGATCACCATTGCGATCACTCCAGGTCTCGATATCAATAGTATCGATCGCAAAGACGATACACTTGCCATCATTGATCCATGGCGCATAGATATCATTCATATGAAAATTCTCAAAATCGTAGAATCTGCCATCCTGGCAAGGAATGAACAGCACAGGCTTGCCATGATGTCCATAGACCTTGATCGGCATTACCCTGCTCAGATTCTCGGAATACATTTCAAAATAATTCTCTTCCATAACTTATTCTCCTAAAGATTATAAAACAGTGTATTGATAAAGAACGGGATCTGTTTTTCCCATGATGCCTCATTATGTTCACCATCTGGAATGACCCTGCTTTCAAGTAAGACTTTCTTTTTTATCAGCAGATCACTAAGTTCGCCATAAAGGGCACGGGTATTCTTATATGCGATCTCTTTTTCACCATAGTCCATATACAGTACAGTACCTTTTCTGAAACGGGTCTTTTCAATCATCTTATTGACCTCTTCTGGCGAAAAGATGATCGAAGGTGATAAAGCTGCAGCTCTGGAAAAAACGGAATTATAGCGACTTATCGCATATAGTGACATCAATCCACCCATAGAACTGCCGGAAATGAAGGTATATTCTCTTTCTGGCATCGTAGGATAGTTCTCATCAATATAAGGCTTAAGTTCCTTGACAAAGAAATCCATAGTAATCTTTCCTCTGCCTTTGATCTTTCCCCAATCTCTGTCTTTGAAATCAAATGGTGAATATTCCGAAAGACGACCACCACATTTATCCTTTTCTGAATGATGGTTACATTCAACACCGACAACCATCAAAGGAATTTTATTTTCACTCAGATAATCATACATTCCCCAGCTCTTTCCGTAACTGGCATCTTCATCAAAGAACAGATTCTGTCCATCAAACATATACAGAACCGGAAAGTTTCCTTTCTGATCAGGTACATAGACATATATCCTTCTTGTTTCATCTCCCGTTAACTGCGGGATATCTGTTTCCAATATTTCAAGCATATCATTTTCCTTACTTTTATAATAATTTTATCTCATTTGAAACAAAATGAATAAAGTACTTTAAACCAATCATGGATAATATTGATATATACTTTAGATATTGAAGGAACGATTATGAAAAAATTCTTTTTAATAACTATTGAGATACTGCTGTTTATTCTGGAAGCAATCTTCCTGGAATTAAACAAAAACACTATTATTGGCTGGATCCTGTTTGTAGCACTCATCGGATCATTCATCTATTTTTCAACAAAGAGCGATCATAAGATCTTACTAATACTCTCAAGTATCGTCATTTATCTTCTTATCGTCTTTATCAGTTTCCCGCCTTATAAGAATGTACCTGCGGTAAAAAATACAAATCCTGATAAAACAGAAGTACTTAATATTAAGAATGGCCCAATTCAGGGTGTATTCAATGAAGATCACAGTGTTGAAGTATATGCCGGAATACCTTATGCCAAACCACCTGTTGGTGATCTCAGATGGAAGGAACCCCAGGAACCAGAAAACTGGAATGAAGTACTTGTAGCTGATCACTTCGCACCAATGAGCTATCAGGCTCAGAATCTTCCTGTCTATAATTCACTAGTCAGGATCATCGGTTTCCACGACTATCAGATCTCTTTAAAAGATAACTATCGGGAAAAGATGTCGGAAGATTCACTCTATCTCAATGTCTTTAAACCATCGGGTAATAAGAAAGATCTTCCTGTTCTTGTCTTTATCCATGGCGGTACCTTAAAAAGTGGTCAGAGCTATACCAAAGACTATAACGGTGAACAAATGGCCAGACAGGATATCATCATGGTCACTATCACTTATCGTCTTGGCATATTTGGCTATTATGCAGATGAAAACCTGATCAAAGAATCACCAAATAACACAACCGGTAACTATGGCCTGCTCGATCAGATCAAAGCCTTAGAATGGGTACAGAACAATATTGAATACTTTGGTGGAGATAAAAACAATGTGACGATCGCAGGAGAATCAGCCGGATCAGCTTCTGTATCAGCCTTATGTGTTTCTCCTTTAGCTGAAGGCCTCTTCAACAAGGCAATCATGGAAAGTTCAACTCTGGCTTCGATCACGCCACCTCATTCATATCGTGACCTCTCAGTTTCTCTGAATCGTTGTGAGAAGATCAGAAATGAACTTGGGGTATCAGATCTTCAAGAACTTCGTAACATCCCAGCCAAGGATCTGGTCAAATATTCTGAAACAGAACACTACATGGTAAATGATGGCTATGCGCTAAAAGAAGCACCATACAATTCCTACATGAAAGGTATTCATCATGAAACAGCCATTCTTCATGGCTATAATTCAGAAGAAAGCGCACCATTTATTATGTTTGACCACGCCAAACTTAATGACTATGAAAACAGGATCAGATACTACTTTGAAGATTATACTGATGAAGTATTGAAGATCTATCCTGCTGAAAATGATCAAGAAGCCGATCAAAACTGGGCCGAGATATATGGAGCAGTCTTCTTCAGTTACCCTCATTATTGTCTCAACCGTCTGGCTTTAAAAAATAATATTCCAGTCTATGAATATTTCTTCAGCAGACATAACGGTTCATTAGGTCCATGGCATTCTGGTGAGATGATCTATGCCTATCACAATATTCCTGATGGAGTAAAAATCTATGATGATACAGATCGAAAACTTTCTGATCAGATGTTCAAGTATTGGGTATCATTCATCAGAAATGGCAATCCGAATAATAGTGAAAACATCAACTGGCCAATAAATGCTGATTCAAAAACACTGCTACAGTTTGATGAAAAGGTTGCCCTAACAGATGAAAGATCACTAAAACTATATGAGATCATGGATGAACTATATGGCTGGAAAGATCCTGTTCAGGAATAATAAAACAGTATTCACAAAAAGAAAACAAGAGGTCAAATTAATGACCTCTTATATTATTTCAACGCTTCTCTGATAAAACCATCTGCCTTGGCAAGTCTGGCACTGGCTTCATCTTTATCAATACCTAACAGGATCATAATGATCGCTTGTTTACAGTTATTGCCTGTTTCATTCAATACAGCATCTGCCTTATCATGATCACAACCGGTAGCCTCCATGACGATACGACGACATCTTTCGACCAGCTTTTCATTTGTAGCCTTGACGTCGACCATCAGGTTGCCATAGACTTTACCGACACCGATCATTGTAGCTGTTGAGATCATATTCAGAATGATCTTCTGACATGTTCCGGATTTAAGTCTGGTAGAACCTGTAAGGACTTCCGGACCAGCTGTGAGTTCAATTGGATAATCACAATGTTTAGCGATCTCAGTATTCACGTTACAACATACACAACCTGTCTTGGCACCAATCTGTCTTGCGTAATCCAAACCACCGATAACATAAGGTGTTCTGCCACTTGCGGCAATACCGATCACAAAATCCTTTTCATTAAGATCCAGATTTTTCAGATCATTGACACAGAGTTCCTTGGAATCTTCCGCACCTTCAACTGCTTTGACAAAGGCGTTGTCTCCACCGGCAATCAATCCTACAAAGCGATCGGAATTAAATGTCGGTACTACTTCTACCGCATCCATCAAACCTAATCTTCCAGAAGTTCCGGCACCAATGTAGATGATTCTGCCACCATTTTTATAAGCCTTGATCGTTTCCTTGATCAGAGCTTCAATTGCAGGTAGTGCTCCTTTAATTGCTTCAACGACCTTGAGATCCTCTTCATTCATGATCTCAATAATTTCTCTGGTGCTGAGCAGATCAATGTTCAGAGTTTTTTCATTTCTGGTCTCTGTTGCCAGGTTTGAAATATTAACAGCCATTTTATCCTCACTTTCTGAATAGTTTTCCATCTATATAAGTAGCCTTATTGTTGAATGAATCATCAAACACCGCAATATCAGCCTTATAGTTTTCTTTGATCAGACCACGATCATTGATTCCTAACATTCTCATCGGATTGATCGTTACCGCATTCAATGCAGTAACCATGTCAATCTTAGCCTCACGGATCGCAAAATCAAGGATATGATTTAGTTTGTGACATGAGCCAGCCAAGGTATCAGTACCTGTGATATAGCCTACACCCTGCTCAGTGATTGTGGTTGTTCTGCCCTTGTCTCTGAAGCTATAGACCCCAGGTTTCAATCCCTTGATGTTGACCGAATCAGTGATCAGGATCAGCTTATCCTTACCTTTTGTCTTGGCAAGTATATTAGCTGCATATTTGTTTACGTGAATGCCGTCACAGATACATTCAGCATAACATTCATCAAAATACATTGCGGCACCTACGACACCCGGTTCACGATGATGAAGTCCTCGCATACCATTATAGGTGTGAGTAAATGAGATGGCACCATGTTCAATGGCTTGCTTACAGACATCAAACATTGCACCCGTATGACCCAAGGCAACCTTCATTCCTTTGGATACACAATAATCGATTACACTATAATCACCCTTCAACATTTCCGGAGCGATCATGACATAAATCAGATGATTGTTGCAAGCCTTATTGAACTCATCAATAACTTTCCGATTTGGAATGATCTGGAAGTCAAGATTCTGTGCTCCTCTCTCCTTGCCAGAACAGATAAATGGACCTTCCTCATAGACACCAAGAATATGAGTACCTTTCTTATTGTGATTATCAATAAAATCACCGATATTCTTCAATGCTACTAACAGCCCTTCCTTAGGAAAGGAAGATATCGAAGCCAGTGTTGAAGTAACACCTTCACTTGGAAGATATTCACTCCATTCCTTCAGCCATTTCAAGGTCGCGGTATTTGATTCTTTGCCGTTATAGCCATGATTATGAACATCGATCAGACCAGGCATGATGATATCATCACCATAGTCCTTATCAGCCTTGAACAGATCGTAGGGATATACTCCTGTGATCGTATCCTTTTTAATCTCGATCTGCTTTGGCTGCAGTTTTTCTTCATAGTAGACCCGTTTACTCTGAATTATCATTTATTGTCCCCCTTATTCTTGATCAGATCACATGTCAGATTGAAATGTGACAGTTCAAATCCGTTATTTATATAGAAACGTTGCGCATCAACCCGATAGGTACTGGTAGAAAGCTCCAGTCTTTCACAATCCTGATCTTCCGCAAATTTTCTGGCAAACAAGATCATTTCCTTTCCTATACCCTTATTACGACAATTTTCTTTGACACACAGTTCCATGATCTCAGCTACTTTTCTTTCATGATGAAGCTGTACTTCAATCCTGATGTTCATGAAGCCATTGATCTCATCATCTGTTTCATAGACAAAGCCATGATAAATGGAGCTGTTAAGCTGATAGTTCATCCTGTTTCTAAATGCTTCCTTGTCCATCTCTTGTTTCTCAAGATCACAGATCAGCTTATAGATATCATCAAAATCTCTTTCTTCATATCTTCTGATCATATCTGTTCAGTAATCCTCAGTATTTCACTTGATGCTCTTCTGCTCATGATCTCAGATTCTTTTATTCCGCGATCTACAAGATCCGCAAAATGTTTAAGTTCATAATAGAAGTCCGAGATCAGCTCTTCATCTAACTCATATTTCACATCATCAATGATATAGTAGCCTTTTCCACTCTTCCAGAATTCATTAACTTTAATCATTCCTCTTTCACCATATACCGTTAGTGACATATCACCATCTTTTGAATTAGACACTGATACTTCAGCTTCAATACCATCATAATCCAGCTTCGCAAAAGCTGTTGTTTCAGCCTTATCTGATCTTCGATCTGATTCCAGTGATATAAGCTTTCCTTGTCTTTCTAAAAGATAATTAATCATTCCTACACAATAGGAACCCAGATCCTTAAAAGCTCCACCACAGATCAGATCATTGATCCAATGATCATCTCCATGATTTCCCTTACGCATGAAAGAAGCTGTGATCTTATTTATCTTTCCAATGGCTTGTTTTTTTATAAGCTCTTTAACCTTGATGTTTACAGGAAGAAAAACGGCTTTCATCGCTTCCATTAGTAACACATTGTTTTCTTTGGCTAGATCAAACATTTCATCGTTTTCTTTCACCGAAAACAACATCGGTTTTTCACAGATGACGTTTTTATGATGTTTAAGGCAGTTTTCGATCAGTTCGTGATGCGATCCGTTATATGTCGCAATATATACAGCATCGATATCGCTGTTTAGAAAATGATCATAGTCACCATATTCCCTGCAATCATATTTTTCGGCATATTCTTTAGCCTTATCTATATCCC
>CAMNFQ010000001.1 GCA_946537295.1 uncultured Bacillota bacterium | reverse complement strand
ATGGAATTACCTCCAGGTTAGTATTTTCTAACTATTTTATGATAATACAAAAATTTTTAATTGATATGAAATATGCTTCATATTCAAACCATATAGAACATAAACATTAATTGTTTTCGTATAGGAAATCATCGGGATCATTAAAAAATGCTGCCACATCAGTGACAGCATTTTCATGAATTAGTTAGATTAATAACTATCTGGCTCTAGCTTCGAGATTAGCAAATCTTCTCTTTGCGTCATTCTTAGCTTTTTCGTATAATTCCTGAGCCTTTTCTGGATTTACCTTAACAAGGTTATTGTATCTGGCTTCATCCATTAAGAAATCCTGGAACTTATCGAAATCAGGAGTCTTATAGTCGATTGTCAGAGGAGCTTCGTTACGTGGATCGTATCTGTAAAGAGTTACATAACCACATTCAACAGCCTGTTTCTGAACGATCTGCTGTTTAGAAAGACCACCCTTGATACCATGCAGTTCACATGGACAGTAAGCAATGATCAGAGATGGACCATTATAGCTTTCTGCTTCTTTGAGAGCCTTGATAGCCTGCATTCTGTTAGCACCCATACATACAGATGCAACATATACATGACCATAACTCATAGCGATCTGACCAAGGTCTTTCTTAGCGACAGCTTTACCACCAGCAGCGAACTGAGCGATAGAAGCAGCCTGTGAAGACTTAGATGACTGACCACCAGTATTTGAATAAACTTCAGTATCGAGTACAAGGATATTAACGTTCAGGTTATTGGCGATAACATGATCTAATCCACCGTAACCGATATCGTATGCCCATCCATCACCACCGACGATCCATACAGAGTTAGAAACGAGATCTCTGCATTCTTCAGCAAGTACATGGACAGCTTCACAAGAAGATTTACCAGCAAGTTCAGCAATCTTACCAGCAAGTTTCTTTTCTTCAACTCTATTACCGTTGATCTTGAGATATTCTTCTAATACAGCCTTGAGTTCAGGCTCAACATTATTCAGATTGTCTTCCATTACCTTCAGTAATACTGACTTCTTATAGTTCTTAGCTAAAGCCATACCATAACCGAATTCAGCATTATCTTCAAATAATGAGTTAGCCCAAGCAACACCGTTACCATTCTTATCAGTAACAAATGGAGTAGAAGGAGTTGATCCACAATAGATTGATGAACATCCAGTTGCGTTAGCAACTAACATATCAGGACCAAACAGCTGAGAAACGAGTCTGTAGTAAGGAGCTTCACCACATCCAGGACATGAACCAGGAACTTCGAAATATGGCTTGAGGAACTGAGTTCCCTTAGGTGTGTCATTAACGAGTTCTGACTTGTATTCTGTTTCATTGAACAGGTAATCAGCTAATGGAGCTTCATTCATAAGAGTATGAACGTCAACCATTTCAAGAGCCTTATTACCGCCCTTACCCGGACATTCAGCAGCACAAAGACCACAGCCTACACAGTTATCAGGAGAAACCTGGATTCTGAACTTATAGTTTTCAGCACCCTTGCCTACTGCCTGGATAGTTTCAAATGCCATTGGAGCATTAGCAACTTCTTCATCAGTTAAAGCAAACTGTCTGATTGTAGCATGTGGACATACGAATGAACAGAAGCCACACTGGATACAGTTAGCAGGATTCCATTTAGGAACGTATGAAGCGATATTTCTGTGTTCAGCATAAGAAACGTTGTTTCTCATTGTTCCATCAAGTACACCGTACTTAGTGAATGCTGATACAGGCATATCGTAACCGCTTAATGTATCGAAGCCCTGTACGAATTCATCGAAGTAAGCATCACCTGTCTTTTCAACTTCGAATTTAGAAGGCAGATTAGCCCATTCAGGTTTAACTGTAATTTCTACCAGACCGGCTTTACCAGCATCGATAGCTTTCCAGTTCATTTCAACGATATCATCACCCTTCTTGCCATAAGACTTCTTAGCAGCAGCTTTCATGAGTTCGAGAGCTTTGTCATAAGGCATGATCTGTTCGTTAAGAGCGAAGAATGCAGACTGTAATGTAGTATTTGTTCTTCTGCCCATACCGATTTCAGTACAGATCTTAGTAGCGTTGATGATATAGAATTTAGCGTGTTTCTTAGCTAACTGAACTTTCATTCTGTTAGGTAAGTAATCTTCGATCTTGTCAGCATCGATTGTTGTATTGAGTAAGAATGTACCGCCATCTTTTAAGCCAGCGAGCATATCATATTTCAATACATATGAATCTAATGAACAAGAAACGAAATCAGCGTTATTAACATAATAAGTACTTCTGATTGGATCTGGTCCAAATCTTAAATGAGATCTGGTAACACCACCGGCTTTTCTTGAGTCGTACTGGAAATATGCCTGAGCATATAAATCAGTATTATCACCGATGATCTTGACTGAGTTCTTGTTAGCACCAACTGTACCATCTGAACCTAAGCCCCAGAACAGACAAGAAGTATAAGAACCAGAGATTTTGAAATCAGGATCAACATCTAATGACAGATGAGTAACATCATCATTGATACCAATTGTAAATTCTTCTTTTGGATTTTCTTTAGCCAGTTCATCATAAACAGCCTTGATCTGGTTAGGAGCAGTATCCTTAGAAGCAATACCGTATCTGCCACCGATAATCTTAATATCAGTGTCTTTTAATACGCTTAAGACATCAAGATATAATGGTTCTCTAGTACCCATTTCCTTTGTTCTATCAAGAACAGCGATCTTCTTAACAGTCTTAGGTAATACGTTACATAAATACTTAGCTGAGAATGGTCTGTAAAGATGAACAGAAATAACACCGATCTTTTCACCTTTAGCTGTTAAAGCATCAATAACTTCCTTGATTGTTTCAACAACTGAACCCATAGCAACGATAACTCTTTCAGCATCTGGAGCACCATAGTAAGTAAATGGCTTGTAGTCTCTACCAGTATGCTCAGAGATCTTTGCCATATAATCAGCAACGATATCAGGAACCTTGGCAAAATGTTCGTTCTGAGCTTCTCTTGTCTGGAAGACAACGTCATCGTTTTCAGCACCACCTCTGGTTACAGCGTTACCATGTGGATTTAATGCGTTAGCCTTGAATCTCTTAACAGCATCCATATCGAGTAATGACTTCAGATAATCATAATCCATTACTTCGACTTTCTGAATTTCATGAGATGTTCTGAAACCATCAAAGAAATGCATGAATGGAACGCTAGCCTTAATAGCTGACAGGTGAGCAACGCCACCCAGATCCATAGCTTCCTGAACTGAATTTGAGCATAACATACAGATGCCAGTCTGTCTTGCAGCATAGATATCTTCATGATCACCGAAGATAGATAATGCACTTGTAGCTAATGCTCTGGCAGCAACATGTACAACGCCTGGTAATAATTCACCAGCCCATTTGTACATATTAGGAATCATAAGTAATAAACCTTGTGATGCAGTAAATGTAGTAGCTAATGCACCACCCTGTAAAGTTCCATGAACAGCACCTGCAGCACCAGCTTCAGATTGCATTTCGGCTACCTTTACGATATTGCCAAAGATGTTTTGTCTCTTGGCGGTTGCCCATGAATCTACTACTTCAGCCATTGTTGAAGATGGAGTAATAGGATAAATAGCAGCTACATCAGTAAAAGCATACGCGCAATGAGCGGCAGCAGTATTGCCATCCATTGATTGGAATGTTTTTCCCATATTAAAAATCTCCTCCTATGCGATATAATTATATCTCAAAGAAAGAGAGTTTTGTATACAGAAATTAACAATCTATGAAGCTTTTAAGACTCTTCGTAACCTGTACAGATAACTACCTCGATCCTGCTGTTTGTCGGGTAGTTTTTTATGGAAGTATGAGTATTGCCATCAACACTTATTGAAAGTAATACCCCCGCTCCATTATCTCTATCAGTCCTGCCTGAAATCGTATAATTTGAGAATCCCTGATTATTCAGATATGTCTCCATTTTGGTTTTGGCAGCATTATAATCACCGGTTGATAATATCTGACTGGCCAGATCATTGAAACTTAGCATTGTTCCCTCCGAAACAGGCTGAGGACCTAAAGAAAGGCCATAATTTGATGTTTCTCCCACTGTATAAGTACCAGAACCGTGTTTAACGATATTTCCGGAAGAAATACTATCACTATATGAATCCCAACCGGTATTATGATTTGCGTTTAAGCCTAGTCCCTTTACATAATTAACAAATTCAGACTCAGTCTTACCTACATATGCCCCACTTGCGATGTCTACTGTCGAAGGAGTTGGTGTAGGTGTTGGAGCTGGAGTAGATTCCTTCTTGCCTAAAGATAGACCATAGTTGAATGGATCAGTGGAATCATTAGTCTTATATGTACCAGAACCATGCCAGATAATACTACCCTTAGCAACATCATCAGAGTAATCATCTTTTGATGATTTATGAGTTGGAATGAGGTTAAGATCAGTTGCGATCTTCTTGAACTCGTCTTCGGTTTTTCCGATGTATGTGCCATAGGAAACATATATTTCTTTAGAAGAGGAAGAATCTTTCTTGCCTAAAGATAGACCATAGTTGAATGGATCAGTGGAATCATTAGTCTTATATGTACCAGAACCATGCCAGATAATACTACCCTTAGCAACATCATCAGAGTAATCATCTTTTGATGATTTATGAGTTGGAATCAGATTAAGATCAGTTGCGATCTTCTTGAATTCATCTTCAGTTTTTCCAATGTATGTGCCATAAGATACATAAACTTCTTTGGAAGAGGAAGATGATGAATCCTTCTTGCCTAAAGATAAACCATAATTGGTTGTTTCACCTTTTTCGTATTCACCTGAACCGTGTTTTACGATATTTCCCTTTGCGACGGTATCACTGTAATCATCCCATTCAGTTTTATGATTTGGTGAAAGGCCTAATCCTTTAGCGTATTCAATGTATTCCTTTTCACTCTTACCGACATATGATCCTGATTTAATAGTAATTGAAGAGCCGGATGATCCTAATGAAACACCATAGTTGATAGTTTCATTCTTTTCATATGTACCAGAACCGTGCCATACTATCTTGCCACTTTCAACACTTGAACTGTTAGCATCTTTTGAAGTTTTATGGTTAGGAGAAAGTCCCAGTGCTTTGACTTTACTTTCAAAATCAGCAACACTTAATCCCACATAATCAGATGCTTTAACAACGATATTACTACTACTTGTATTATCTTTGTTATCTGTTGTTTCTTCTTCTTTCTTAGGTCCTGATGAAATATAGACTGTTACTGGGGTATCCTTACTGATCTTATCAGTTGGTTCAATTCTGATTACATTCCCCTGATTGATCGTCTCATTATTTTCTTCAACATAAGTTACCGATAATACACCATTATCACTGGCCCATTTTTCAATATCACTTCTGATTGTTTCCGGACTGATAGATGGTACAGCAATATTCTGAACAATACCATTTGAGATTTTAATTGTGATATTATCCGTCAGCTCACCACCAGCATTTACTGACTGATAAAAAACCTTATCTTTTTCAATACTGCTGTTTTCTTCATAAAGGATCTCGCAGGAATATTTAGGATCAAGTTTGCCACACCAGTCATAGACTGTCTGCTTATCCTGACCTAAAAAATCAGGGATCTCAACCTTGGAATTGTTTTTTATAAACATGTAACCCAGAAAACCTGCCGTTCCTAGAGTCAGGATCAGGGTTAAAATCAATATAATATTTATCTTGTTGTTTTTCATGAAGCCTCCTGAATGGTATCAGAATACACTTTCAGCATGATTCTGTTGCGAATCTTGGATGTATAGAATTCATAGTTTCTGCCATCAAGTTTTAATGTTGGAAGTGTAAGACCGTAATTTGTCAGATTACAGATATCAGTATAAGTAACACCATTTTCTACATTGCTCATCTTTAAGACAAGAGCATAGTCACCATCTTCTAGCTGAGCCAAATTGCTACTTGAGGCAAAGCAGATATTATTGATGTTGTATTTTGAATTAAGGATCTTCTTATAATCGATGCCACTATCATATAAGGCAGTTTCAAGTTTCAGATAATGACCGTTATTATCCATCAGATAAAGGTCATACTTGATGTCATCAGTATTATCATAGTTTAGATAATACATATAGGCGTGTGCTTTGACAGAAACAGAAGCATCTTCACCGATAGTTATTTCATCAAGAGATTGTAAAGATGTACGAGCTGAAGGCTTACTGATCAGTGTATAGTCAAGTTCTTCAACATAAGGAAGTGTTTCAATCTCAAAGCGATACTCGATATTATCATTCATTCTAATGTTATATAGTCTGTTTTCACTTACAGATGAGATATTCCTGAATTCTTTAACTGAAGAGAACAGTGATGATTCAACACTCTTGTCATTGTTTACAGTATTCAGTTTTACCAAATATGCACCTACTGGTAATGTTTCATCAGAAAGTGTGATATTGATATCAAAACCAGAATATTTGTAGTTATACTCATCATTAAGTGAATAACCATTTGAATCGATATCATCTGTAATTACTTCTAAGACCTTAGAATTATCCGCAAGCGAATAGAAGATAATCTTGTGTTCGATCTTATCCGGGTCGATGAAATCCATGCCCTGAATAGCACCTACGCCATTGATATGAAGAACATCATCAGTTAAAGACAGATCTCTGATTGTAAATAATGGAGCATAAGTTGGTTCAGGTCTATCCTTGTCATCAATATCACTGCGATACAGAAGAACAACATCATCCTTATTGATGTATCCGACAGAATCATCCCAATTGTATTTGATTACACCGTCATCAGTATTGATAGAACCGTTAGTGACAGGATTGGTTGACTGGATCTTGTATCGGCCATTTCCTTCTTCCAGTACTATTACCGTCAGATCCTTCTGATAGTGAGAACCATAGCGAGCAGTATATAGAACATCATTTCCGGTATAGCTCTTATAGATATTAGGATCCCAATAGACATCTCTTCCATAAAGAACATCATTATAGTTATTCTTTACAAAGCCGACTGCATATCTGTTGTAGTCAGTGAGTTTTCCATTCTTGTTATTGTCATTCTTATCAATAAGATATGCCAGTGAAGCAATCTTAAGACCCCAGAAAGGATCAGATGCATACTGAACATTAAATCCAGCACCTTTGTTTCCCACACAGGATCCAAAATAGCGACGATTGGTATAATCCAAGAACCAGTTGAGATTTCTACCCATCTGCTCATTGACACAGACTTCAATTGATGAGAAATACGAAGCATCATCTGGTGAATCATCGTATGCCGACCAGCCAAACAGATTATTTCTCTTTGTTGCGTAACCGGAAGTTCCATGAGCTGATTCAAGACATGCCATCGCATAGATGATCAAGGCATTACAGCCATACTTATTCTGGGCGTTAATAAAGGTCTGTCCTTCATTAGCCATTACAGAACTGTTTCCATAATTGTTGTTCATATATGTATCGAAGGTATTAGCAGAAATAGCTGTTTTGCTTCGAACCGGTAAGAACTGATAGTAATTATAGACGGTAGCGACCTTATTATTTAAGGTTGAATCAGTATAGTAGTTTATACCATCATCAGAGAAATACCTGACACCGCTTCTCATTCCGGCATCAAGATAATTCTGAGCATTATCAACAGACCAGGTATATGATAAAGCCTTTGCTGAAGAATCTTTTGGATATGACTTATGGAAGACAAATACCATATCCTGATAATTGCCATTATTTCTTATTTCATAGTAATCCTGTTCCAGAATAACTCTATAAGGAGATTCAGATGCATATGAACAATAGCCGCCCTTTTCTCCGCCCAGATAGATAGGTATTGATCTATCAACAAATTTAGTTGGTACCAGATCGGTATATTCCAGATCCGCAAAACCTTCAAAACCATTTAAAACAATTCGAACATATCCCTTACCATTAGTTGCTACATCATAGATATCAGCACCACAGGTATCAACATAGGTCATCTGATAATAGCCGGCAACATAAGTTGTCTTATAGGTAGATACATCCTTGTTGTTTGGATCCTGATAGATACTCATCGTTGCAGAATTCTTTCTGGCCGGATAAGTATAAGCCAGACCTGAATTCATGGCTACAATCTTACTGGCAGAATATGATTTGGAATATCTGACGACATAATCACTGTTCTGTCTCATTGCCTTTTTGGCATCAGAAAGAGAACTATGACAAGATACTTTTGTAAAGCTGCCATCATCTTCAATGTAAGAAACTTCAAATTCAGAAGCATTACAAGCGATCGGATAATAGGAATCAGCTTCAGCCTTAAAAGTACCTGTAACAGGCATCAATGTGATTATGATAAACGCAATTAAGATTACTATCAGTGATTTTTTCATGTTATTCCAGTACGGTAGGTATTTTTACCCAATCATTATTATTAGAGAACATCAACATTAAAGAACCAGAATAATCCGGACCTGATGAATTAGAAGTCGTTTCAAAGAAGAGAGCTCCATTTTCTCCTTCAACAAGTTTCTTGCCTAAACAGTTCTTGACCTTTACAGATTCATAAGTTTCATCCATACAGGTAATGACATCCTCGGAATTTGCACTCACAAATTTTGCTTCAGTGATCATTACATTACCTTCAACCTTATTAACATTGATACTGAAGGTATAGACATTCATAGTTGATGGAATCTGATATTCCTCTCCATTATGTAGCATCATAGTTGATATTGAACAGGAAGAAACTGTCACATTGGTATTACCGACTTCGATCTGCTGTTCAGTATCAAACTTTAGAGTTGAGACATCATTGATATGCTTATCAAGATTAAACTCGATCATTGATGCATCTTGTGAATTAAGTAACCTTAATGAATAGCTGTCAGTCGTATAAGGAATAAATACCTTGCAGGTATAACTTTTTTCAGTAGATACGACAGTATCAACAATACCTAGTTTAGATATCTTATATGATTTTTCTTCCAGAGTATTCAGATATTTGGAAACATTATTTAAATAGATCTTTTCAGAGGTCTGAAGATTTCCTAGATCAAAAGAGATTGGTGCATCAGCATCAAACTTTAATTCAGCAATTATAAAATTAAAACCGAGATTCTCAGAATCTCCTGTATAAACCTGATAATCCACCATACTTACTTTTATATTGTCTGTTGTTTCAACAGGTTTTGGTTTTTCATTGTTATTATTGTTATTGTTCGTGGCTTCTTCCTGTTTTTTATTCAGGTATTCAATTCCTTTATAGGCACCAAAACCGACCACGCCAACGATCAGTATAGCAAGCAATATCAAAATGATAATACGATCAATACGTACTCTTCTTTTCTTAGCCATTATTCTTCTCCTTTAAAGCTTCTTCAGCTTCGATAAGTTCCGAAAAACGTGAAATAGGGATAATTGCCGCCATAGGTTCATTATTCTTGATGACGATCTTTACATCATCAGGACCTAATGAACTGATTATCTTGGCAGCCTTACCCTGATTAAGATGAGAAATAGGAAGCAATGAATTTAACATTGTTCCCACAACTGATTTACTTGTCATACCTAAATTATAAAAACTTAAGTATATATTTGTCAATAAATTATACTTAAAATTTATGATATTATTTATTAATAAATTTAATGATAAATTTATCTATATCTATTGCTTAGCCAGATTGCAGGTAAAGCGATAGGAATCAGCACACATTTCATCAATATCATACTGAGCTTTGAATCCAAGCAGTTTTTCTGCCTTGGTGGTATCTGCATAACATACTGCTATATCACCTGGCCTTCTATCCATTACCTTATAAGGGATCTGCTTACCACAGGCTTTTTCATAAGCTTTCAATACCTGCATGACAGAATAGCCTTTACCAGTTCCAACATTAATTACTTCTGTACCTTTATGGCTGGCAGCATATTCGATAGCCTTGACATGAGCCTTAGCCAGGTCAACTACATGGATATAATCTCTTACACCTGTTCCATCGACTGTATCATAGTCGTTGCCCCAGACACGAAGGAAATCTCTTTGTCCTGCTACAACCTGTGCGATATAAGGCACAAGATTATTAGGGATACCGTTAGGAACTTCACCGATCAGTCCTGATTCATGCGCACCGATCGGATTGAAATATCGAAGAATTACTGCCGAATTGTTCTCATCAGCCTTATTCATATCAGTAATGATCATCTCATTCATCTTCTTGGTAGTACCATATGGATTTGTTGTTGTTCCTAAACCATATTCTTCCTTAAAAGGTACTTCAAAATCATCACCATATACCGTAGCACTGGAAGAGAATACCAGATTTCTTACCTGATATTTTTTCATGAGCTGGTAAAGATTGATTGAGCCAGCGATGTTGTTTTCATAATATGTCAAAGGAATTGCAACTGATTCACCAACCGCCTTATATCCGGCAAAGTGAATTACAGCATCAAACTTATTTTCCTGAAAGACTTTCTCAAGATTTTCCTTATCAAGAATATCAGTCTGATAGAAAGCAGGTTTAACTCCTGAGATCTTTTCGATCTTATTTATTACATCAGCAGATGAATTATAAAGATTATCAACTATGACAACTTCATGGCCTGAAGCGATCAGTTCAACACAGGTATGCGAACCGATATAGCCGGTTCCTCCGGTAACAAGTATTTTCATATTATCCTCCAATCAGACGGCTTATGTCGTTATACATGACAAATACAAACAGTATGAGCAATAATCCCATTGATATATTCATTACAAGATTCTGAGTCTTTTCAGAAAGTGGTTTGCCGATAATCATCTCAATCAGCAGCAACAATACTCTTCCTCCATCAAAGATAGGCAAAGGTAAAGCGTTGACGATACCGACATTTACCGAAATAATAGCCATCAGCTGCATATAGTTAGAAAAACCGAGATCTGCACTTTGCGATACAGTTGTATATATGCCAACTGGCCCAGACAAGGAATCAAGATTCTTGCCCTGGAATAAAGAGATAAACGAAGACCAGATGACCTTTACAATAAAGATCGTGTATTCAAAACCGTATTTCCAGCAGTTAAAGATATTTGTTTCAACATATTCGATGGCTTTATCAGAAAAACCAACACCCATCATATATCTTTCCTGTTCTTCGTTATAGGCTGGTTCTACTTTGATATCGATTATTTCGCCATTACGTTCAACACTGACTGTCCAAGATCCATTTCCATCATACGCAGAAAGGAAATTGGTCAATTCCAGATAAGTTGATGGTTTAATCTTCAGACCATTATCAAAACCAATACCCACAACAACATCGTCAACCTTCAATCCTGCCTTCTCAGCTGGAGAATCGGCCACGATTTGCGTTACCACTGGTTTAGTGCTGTTGGCATATGCGCCATTGCCTAAAATAACAAGTGAATAGATAACGATTGCCAGCATGATATTCATAAAGATGCCAGCCATCATGATGATCACTCTTTTCCATTTGGCTATGCCAGTAAGAGTTCTTTCAGGAGGCAAATCAGTGGTATCAACTTGAGTTTCAAGAGAATTATCAGTATCCCCTGCCATGGCCACAAAGCCACCCAAAGGTAAGGCGCGTAAAGAATACTCCGTTTCCTTTCCTTTAAACGAACAGATCTTAGGACCCATTCCAATTGAATATTCCTTACAATAGACATTAAAAATCTTGGCAGCAATAAGATGTCCAAGTTCATGTAGACTTACGATTGTGGATAATAAAATAACAAATAATAAAATATTTCTAATTACAGTCATCTTTAAAATTATATCACCATCTAAGAATTAAAAGAAAAACTCCCTTAGGAGTTTGCCCACAGCTTATCGACGTATTCCCTGGCCCAGCGATGAGAATCAATAATCTGATCTGCTGTCGGATCTTTAAGGAAATGAGCCGCCTGCAGAGTTTTAAATATATAGGTTTCAATCTCAATAAACTTGATTCTTTCCTTGAGGAAAAGTGAGACAGCTTCATCATTGGCACCGATCAGAATAGCACCAAAATTTCCTTCAAAGCTTCCAACCTGCTTAGCCAGCTTTACTAATGGATATCTTAAATAATCCATCTGACGGAAATTGAGTGATCCCAGTTTCGCCAGATCAAGATAGTTGGTATGAGCATCGCCTTTATGACGAGGATATAGTAAAGCATATTTGATCATCAGATGCATATCAGGAGTTCCGATCTGAGCAATGATTGAACCATCATTATACTCAACCATGGAATGAACAGCTGACTCCGTATGAATAATGACATCGATCTTATCATAAGGAAGCTTGAACAGATAATGTGCTTCGATTACTTCAAAACCTTTATTCATCATAGTAGCGGAATCGATCGTGATCTTGGCACCCATATTCCAGACCGGATGATTTAAGGCCTGAGCTAAAGTTACATCATTTAGCTGATCTCTGTTAAGATCTCTGAAAGCTCCACCAGAACCGGTAAGAATCAGTCTTCTGATGTCAGAGAACTTATGTCCCTGAATACATTGCCAGATAGCAACATGTTCAGAATCGATCGGATAAAGTCTCACTCCATACTTGTCTATAGCATCATTGATGATCTTACCACCGGCAACAAGTGTTTCCTTGTTTGCTAAAGCGACATCCTTATGGTTCATGATAGCTTCAAGCGTTGGCTTGAAACCGACAAAACCGACTAAGGCATTTACCAGCATGTCATAATCATCAAGTCTTGCCATTTCCGTAAGACCTTTATCACCATTAAAAAACCTGATGCCAGGATATCTGGAAGCCAGTTCAGGTTTTTCATCTATCGTATATACATATTTAAGATCAAACTGATCAAGTAACTGCTGAAGGTAGTCAAGGTTGTGACCAACAGAAACACCTACGAGATCAAGTTCATCACGATGATCGTTTATTACATCGATCGTCTGTGTTCCGATTGAACCGGAAGCACCCATTAAAATCAATCTTTTCATTTGAACAAACTTAATAACGCTCCGAATAACATTATACAGAAAATATGTGAATCAAGTCTATCAAGAATTCCCCCGTGTCCCGGTATCAGATTGGAGAAATCTTTTACGCCATAATGACGTTTTATCAAAGAGAATACCAGATCACCAATCTCAGAAACAATCGGTAACAGTAATGAAGCAATCAGGATAAGATAGAACGGCTGACCAAAATAATTGAAAGCTTTTGCCCAAAGAAAAGAAGTCAGGAAACCAAAGAATAATCCACCAAGTGATCCTTCAATAGTTTTCTTGGGAGATACTCTTTCATTCAGTTTATGTTTACCAAATCTGATTCCGACAAAATAGGCAAAGACATCAGTCAGATAGGAAATGATCAATACATAGGCAAACATGAATTTATTTTCTGCCTGCAGATAGATCATGAAATACAAGGAATAACCAAGCATCACACTCATCAGAAAGATCGGACATACCTGATCGAATTTTTCATTTTCATCAAATACAGATATAGTCATAAGGATGGTTATCTCGACCAGGATGATAAAGGTTGCATAATCATGAAAATACATTAGTCCTAAAACCGAAATGATCATAAGCGCAAGAAGCACATAGTTCATTTCCTTTTTACGGGCATGCATGAACTCATATGAACCATAGACCGCTACAAAAGTTAATACTGATTTAAGAAAAAAACCGCCAAAATAGGCAGCTATAACCGTAATAATCGCGATCACAACACCACTAATTATTCTTTGTTTCATCACGTCCTCCAAAATTACGTTTACGTCCCATATATTCAGCTATACAGCTATCAAGAACATCGTTAGTGAAATCAGGCCATAAAGTATCAATAACGACAAATTCTGAATAGGCCAGCTGATATAGCAGGAAGTTCGATAATCTCATCTCTGATCCGGTCCTGATAAGCAGATCAACTTCTGGCAAGCCACTGGTATAGAGGTAGTCAGCAAAGCTTTCTTCACTCAGATCATTAACTTTACCATCTTTATAATCCTGAGCATATTTTTTTGCTGCCCTGACGATCTCATCTCTTGAACCATAATTGAAAGCGAAATTAAGGATCAGACCGGTATTGTTTTTTGTAGTATTGATCGCATCATCAATAACTTTCATTGTCTCTGATGGTATCTTTTCACGATCACCGATAATCATGACTCTGACATTGTTTTCCATAAGTTCTTTAATGTATGAAGCAAAAAAGATCTTTGGCAAAGACATGATGTAGTTAACTTCATCGGCTGAACGTTTCCAGTTTTCCGTAGAGAACGCATAAACAGTCAGGCATTTGATACCTAACTTGTTTGCATATATTGTAATATTTCGTAAGACCTCAACACCTTTATAGTGTCCTGCAGTACGCGGAAGCTTATTTTGTTTAGCCCAGCGACCATTGCCATCCATAATGATCGCCAGGTGGTTGAGAGTATTCATTAAATAGTCATTATTTCTTTCTGTTTAGCTTTAGCTAATGTATCGATCTTTTCAATGGCCTTATCAGTAGCCTTCTGAATATCTTCAAGATATGACTTCGAAAGATCTTCAGGGATAGTCTTATCTTTCTTGATATCTTCATTGACATCTCTTCTGGCATTTCTGATCTGAACCTTTGCTTCTTCTGCCATCTTATCGACATCCTTACAGAAACCTTTTCTTGTCTCTTCCGTAAGTGCTGGAACAGTAACTCTTAGAACATCACCGTTATTCTGTACCGGTAAACCCAGATCAGAAGCATTTATAGCCTTTTCAGCGTCTTTTACTGAATTACGGTCAAATGGTTTGATCACAAGTGTTTTACCTTCCTGGATCGAAATAGAAGCTATCTGATTCAAAGGTGTAGCTGAACCATAATAGTCAACCATGATATGATCAAGCATCGTTGGATTAGCTCTTCCGGTTCTCACTTTGGTAAGATTGCCTTCAAAAGCCTTGATTGCACCATCCATCTTCTCATTTGCGATTTCTAAAAATAAATTGTCCATATGTCCTCCTTAGAATTTTATGACAGTACCAACTGCCTCCCCTTTTGCTGCCTTAACGATATTATCTTCTTCAGCCATATCAAACACAAATGCTTCGATCTTTGCTTCTTTGCAGATTTCAGCAGCTTGTGAATCCATGACTTTTAAATCTAGTTTTAGTATATCATCAAAACTCAGCTCATCAAATTTCTTAGCATCAGGATTGATATCAGGATCACTATCATAAACGCCATCAACCCCATTTTTTGCCATAAGAATGACATCAGCTTTAATATCTTTAGCTCTTTGAGCACTACCGGTATCAGTAGAATAATATGGCTTACCATAGCCACCACCAAAGACGACTACATTTCCTTCTTCAATTAGTCTGTTGGCTTCAGCAAGATCAAAATCAATAACATTCTGAGCCTTGACTGCTGACATTGGAACAGCTTTACAGCCGACCTTATTCAGTTCTGCAGAAAACATTATTGCATTAATGACAGTTGCCAGCATACCGGCATAATCAGACTGTACACGATCAAAACCAAGATCTTGAAATATACGTCCACGGCAGATATTTCCACCACCTACAACAATACCAACATCAACCCCCATCTCTCTGATCTTCTTAACCTGTAAGGCTATCTTTTCCAGAAACTCAGTAGAAAATGGGAAATCAGGAGCCGCAAGTGCTTCACCCGATAGTTTTAATAATACTCTTTTATACATATAGGAATCTCCTCACCATACATATTTTAGCAGAGAAAAAAACATATAAAAAGACCTATCTTGACGATAGATCTTTATTAAGTAATGATTAGGCGTTCATCTGCTTTGCTACTTCTTCAGCAAAGTTTTCTTCTCTTTTTTCGATTCCTTCACCAACTGTATATCTTACAAATGATTTTACTTCAGCATTGTTTTCTTTTAATACAGCTGATACCTTCTTAGCAGTATCCATGAAGTATTCCTGATCAACTAAGCACATTTCCTTTAAAGCCTTAGAGACTTTACCTTCAATTGCGCCTTTGATAACCTGTTCAGGTTTACCAGCAAACTTTTCATCATTCTTGACGATCTCAGTCTGAACTTTTCTTTCATGTTCTACAACATCAGCAGGCATATCAGAAGAACTTACATAAGTAGGTGTCATAGAAGCAACCTGCATAGCCATATAGTGAGCCAGATCAGCATTGCCACCTTTCATAACAACTAAAGCAGTCTTTGAACCACCCATATGAGAATAATCGCCAAAGATTTCATCATCATTCTTTGTGACGATATCAAATCTTCTTAAGACAATCTTTTCACCGATTGTAGCAGTTGCGTTGATGAATTCATCATTGAGTGTAGCTCCATTAACTGGTAATGCAAGAGCTTCTTCATTACTTGCTGGGCAAGAATCAAGAATAGTCTTGGCAGTTGTATCAAGCAGTTTCATGAACTGATCATTCTTAGCAACGAAATCTGTTTCTGAGTTAATTTCAACGATTACAGCCTTGTTTCCATCAACAAGAATCTTTGATAAACCTTCAGCAGCAATTCTAGAAGCCTTTTTGATTGATTTAGCGATACCTTTTTCTCTTAACCAGTCAATAGCCTTTTCCATATCACCGTCTGATGCTGTCAGAGCATTCTTGCAATCTAACATACCAGCACCGGTTTTTTCTCTTAATTCCTTAACTTGAGCAGCAGTAACAGCCATTATTCAGCAACCTCCTTAGTTTCTGTAACAGCTTCAGCCTTTACTTCTTCAGCTTTTGGTTCTTCACTCTTTGCTTCAGCTGGAGCCTGAGCGTCTTCTTTCTTACCGATATATCTTCTTTCAGAGTTATATTTTCTAGGACCTCTGTTTCCGAAACGGTTGTTCTTTTCTTCGTTTCTGGCTCTTCTTCTCTTTTCCTGTTCTTCAGCATGCTGTTGAACATTGATGATAACATCTTCCATTGTGATATCCTTTTCGATCTCACCTTCCTGGTAAGCATCCTGTAAAATACCACCCTTTGATTCAACGATAGCATCAGCCAGTAAAGACATCATCAGTTTGATTGACTTGATAGCATCATCATTAGCAGGAATTGCATAATCAACTAAAGCAGGATTGCAGTTTGTATCAGCAAGACCAAATACTGGAATACCTAACTTCTTAGCTTCAGATACAGCGTTATGATCTTCTTTTGGATCAACAACTACGACAGCATCAGGAAGTTTCTTCATTTCCTTGATACCGCCAAGGAAGTTTTCAAGACGAGCAGCTTCCTTATTGATCAGAGCCTGTTCTTTCTTTGTATAGACAGAAATTGTTCCATCAGCTTCCATCTGTTCGATTTCAATAAGACGTTTGATTCTCTTCTGAATAGTACGGAAGTTTGTTAATGTACCACCCAGCCATCTCTGGTTGATGTAGAAGCTTCCAGATCTGGTAGCTTCATCAAGAATGATCTGCTGAGCCTGTTTCTTGGTACCAACGAATAATACCTTGCCACCTTCTTCAGCGATCTTCTTCATCTGTTCGTAAGCAGAAGCTAATGCTTCCTGTGTCTTGTTGAGATCGATGATGTAGATACCATTCTTAGCAGTGTAGATGAATGGTTTGCACTTTGGATCCCATCTTCTGGTCTGATGACCGAAATGTACGCCATTCTCCAGAAGTTTTTTCATTGAAACTAATTGCATTTAAATATTTTCCTCTCTTTCCGTTACGCCTCCACTATTTCTGACATTACTAACTTTTTTTAAAGCACGGAGTAATGAATTCATAGTGTGTGTATGCATAAATGCTCAATAATTTTATCACATTGAAAAATAAAAAGAAAGACATTTTAAGCCTTTCTCAGTTTTCTTTCAATTGCCTTTTTAGCTGCAACCTCATCAGAGATATATGGAACTCTGCCATTCTTGCAAAGGAAGAATTCATCGTTTCCTTTTCCTAACAGCAGGATCGTATCTCCATCATTTGCGTAATCAACTGCTTTTTCAATAGCAAGTTCCCGATCAAGAATGATCTCTGGTTCCAACCTTTCAAAATATGATTTGAGATCAAGTAATATCTCCATCATATCTTCACTGGAAGGATCATCATAGGACAAGATGACCTTGTCAGCTCTTTTATCCGCAACCGCTGCTGTACCAGGACGGCGATTATGATCCCTGTCACCTGCAGCCCCAAACACTGCAATGATCTTATGATCTTTATCAGTTATCGATTCAGCGAAAGAAAAGACTTTATCAAAGGAATTTGGGGTAAAAGCATAGTCAACGACCACATTGAATTTCTGACCGTCTTCAATCAGCTGACATCTGCCTGGTGTCAATTCAACATTTTCAAGATAAGGCATGATCTTAGAGATCTCATAGCCATTCTCGTTTAAGACTGCAATAACTGCAAGCAAATTATAGATATTGAATCTGGCCAACATATTGGTCTTAATATGATAGGTTTCACCATTATGTATCAGATCAAATTCTGAATGGTCATTGTATAGTTCAACATTTTCTGCCTTATAATCAGCATCAGCATCAATTGCGTATGTGTATTTTGCGGCATTACACATTTCATAGAGACGCTTGCCATAATCATCATCAATATTGATTATCGCTTTTCCTTCAGGAGTCAGCTTATCAAAAAGCAGACATTTTGCTGCAAAATAATTTTCCATTGAACCATGTACGTCAAAGTGTTCACCTGAAAGATTGTTGAAAACTGCTGTTGAAAAACTGACATGATCAAGTCTGTTGGTAGCAAGTCCTTCTGATGATGCTTCTAATACCAGAGCCTTGCAACCATAGTCAAGCATTTCCTTAGCTATACGGAACAGTTCATCAGATTTAGGAGATGTAAGATTCAGATTGGATGTCTTGATCTCTTCACCATAGTAATAACCCATGGTTCCGATATATCCGCATTTATCAAATTTGGCAATGATCGATCTGATAATCCAGGCAATGGTTGTCTTACCATTAGTACCGGTAATACCGATCATATTCATCTTATCAGTCGGATCGCCATAGAAAGCCTTACAGAATGAAACATAGGCATCAGTAGCATCTTCAACTCTGATATAAAGAATGCCATCTTTTTTGTATTTTACATCGTCAGTATAGACGATACATTTTGCGCCATTTTCAATGGCCTTATCAATAAACTTATGGCCATCATTGATTTTGCCTTTCATAGCAAAAAAGATCGAATCAGCAGATTCGATTCTTGAATCAAACATGATATTTCTGATATCAAGTTCTGAATTAACGTTAAATACTTTATTAATCTTCATAACGGTTTTTAGTAAAGCGAGACAGGAAATCTCTGGTCTCAGGTCTTTCAGGATGATTGAAAATCTGATCAGGTGTTCCTTCTTCCCAGATGATGCCATCATGCATAAAGACGATGCGATCTGAAACATCTCTGGCAAAAGCCATCTCGTGGGTAACGATGATCATGGTCATACCACTCTTGGCCAGTTTCTGAATGACATCCAGAACATCACCGATCGTTTCCGGATCCAGAGCAGAAGTTGGCTCATCAAACAGTAAGACTTCCGGATTCATACAAAGAGCTCTGGCGATCGCAACACGCTGTTGCTGGCCACCGGAGATCTGTTTTGGTCTGGCATTGATATAGGCATCCATACCTACTTTACTGAGATATTCCATTGCGATCTTTTCAGCTTCTTCAGGTTTTGTACCAAGCACGACTTCCTGTGGAATTTTGCAATTATCCAGAACATTCAGGTTTTTAAAAAGATTGAATGACTGGAAAACCATCGTAACTTTTGAACGATACTTTGACAGATCAAAATCAGCATCCTGAATATTCTTGCCATGAAACATGATCTTGCCACCATCCGGATTGGCAAGCAGATTAATACATCTTAAGAAAGTTGATTTTCCTGAACCGGATGAACCGATAACTGAAACAATCTCACCTTTACTAATAGAAAAATCAATACCTCTCAGAACAGAGTTTTCACCAAAAATCTTGGTAAGTCCATTTACTTCCAGAATATTATCTTTCATCGTTTTTCACCTGTGAGATAGTCTGAGAAGGAACAATAAGGAAATCCTCATTACCTTCCAGGATCTTTTCGAACTTTCTTAAGATGTTAGTAACAATAAGAGTGATGATCAGATAGATAATACATACGACCAAATATGATTGGAAAATCATATATTTCTTACGGCCGATCAGACCACCGTTAAAGAACAGTTCAGTAGCACCGATAACATTAAGAACAGAGGAGTCCTTGATGTTGTTGAGCAGTTCGTTACTGGTTGAAGGCAAGATATTTCGCAAGACCTGCGGAATGATGATCTTTGTCATCGTCTGTGTATGATTCATACCGATGGCACTTGCGGCCTCAAACTGTCCCTTATCAACTGAAATAATACCGCCACGAACGATTTCCGTCATATATGCTCCTGTATTGATCGCAATGATCATGATAGCTGATAAAGTAAGATCAAGTGTCTTACCACCAGTTGCAAAAGCATAACCCCAATAGATGACCATGGATTGAACCATCATTGGTGTTCCACGGAATAATTCGACGTAGCAATAAATAATCGCATTAACTATTTTCTGAAGAACAAAGATTACTTTATTCTTTGATTCAGGTGCAGTACGGATAATACCAGTACATAAACCGATAATAATACCTATTGCAGTACCAGAAAAAGAGAACAACAAAGTATTCATTGTTCCCTTTATAAAGTATTCTTTGTATTCAGTTAATAAGAATAATGCGTCCTTGAACATATATTATTTCTTATAAAGAATTACGTAGTTTACATTGTAGTAAGAAGAAGTGAAGTCATAGTTGACTTTTCTGTCTTCTCTTGGAGACATATTACCGATGATGACATCGATTGTTTCAGAATCTAATGCAGGAAGTAATGAATCCCATTCGATAGCATAGACCTGTAATTCTCTGCCTAATTTGTTGGCAACATATTTAGCGACCTGAACATCAAGACCATTACATGGTAAACCAACACCTTCGCCAGATGCGATAGTTACTGAACCAGAAGATGCGCCATCAACATCAGTCCAGTTGAATGGTTCAGAAGCACATTCCATACCAACTCTTAAGACACCATTCTTTTCAGCTGGTTCTTCAGCAGTCAGACAGAAAGAATCAACAGTACCACCCTGTAAAACAGTAAGTACTTCTTCCATCAGTTTAGAATATGTATCCATATCGACACCAGAGATAATAGCGTCAACTTCATCCTTGAGCGGATTGCCTTTTTTGAAAGCAGCAGAGTTAGCTTCATCAGCTTCTGAAACAGTGAAACCATTGTCGTTGTTCTTGAAAGCAAGATAAGCAAATTCAGGATCCTTAGCACAGTATGAGATTGCAGAAGGTTCATCCATTAATGCACCATCAACAACACCAGACTTAAGTGCAGTTACTTCCATGTCGAAGTTATCATAGAAAGAATATTCAATACCTTCAACCTGTTTTACGAGATCTTCATGAAGGTCTGTCTGAATAGCGATCTTAGCGCCAGCCAGATCAGCTGCAGACTTAGCTGTTTTGATGTCATATGCTGCTGGTGCATCAGCAGGTGTATCTTCTGTCTTTGTACCAGAACATCCAGCTAACAGTAATAAGCTCAATAATAAAACCAATAATTTTTTCATTTTTGTTTCCTCCCGTGAAACATATAAAAGAATTATACCCCACTTTTTTTAAAAAATAAATGTACCCTTAATGGCTACATATAGATCTTCGATTGGCGAAATACTTCTCATCCAGGATCAGATAGGATATCTTGATCGTATTAGAGACCTGATTGCTGATCCTTTTGACATAGTCCTGACTAACTTCGCTTCCCTCTTCATAAGGCGTGAAACTTTCCTTTATGGCATTATAGACACCTTTATCGTTGAGCCAGTCGCCATTGGCAAAAATAACTGTATTATTGCCATTATAGGCATCAGCACCAAGATATAATCTTGGATCATAGTCTAAATCAAACAGATTGGCGATCGTTGGAACATGATCCAGCGTAGAACAAAAGTTGTAGTTAACTTCCCCTTTTGTCGCCGGGTTGTAGATTATGAATGGCGAACGATAGATACCATATTCTCCAGATCTGTCCTCATTCAGATGACGGGTATAAGACATGACGGTTTCATAATCCATCCAATATGGACGATGATCAGGATAGATACAGATGACAGTATTATCTGCTTTACCTGTTTTCTGTAAATAATCAAGTAAGATCTTTAATCCATTATCAAAATCCATGCATTTGGACATGTAACGTTTATAGTTTATGCCCCATTCCGGATGAACTTCATTTACCTGAGAGAGATAATGATCTCCCCAATAAGATGATTCATCATATGGGAAATGCATAACTGAAGTAATGATATTACAGAAGAATCTGCCTTTGGATTCATCAATGTGCTTGATAGCCTGTTCAATCAGCATCGCATCAGATTGCCAGCCACTGGTATGAGGAATGCTGGGATCCTTCCAGATTTCTTCAATGTCATAATAATTGTCAAAACCCATGGCTGGAAGAATGATTTTTCTTTCATAGAACTCATCGCGCCAGTTGTGTAAGGCAAATGTTGAATAACCTTTATTTTTAAACAGATACGGTAAAGCTTCGTAGAACTGATCACCTGCTACATAGTTAGGTGTACAGACATTCATATAAGGAAACAGTGATGTATAGGAAACAAATTCCGATTCCCCTGTTGCGCAAGAGTAAAGCGGAGTGTAGTGATTGTAGAAGGTATTGCCATCCTTATACATCTTATATAGAGTTGGTGTCAGCTGTTCATCGATCGCAAGATAATCTAAAGCTTCGACCATAAAATAGATGAAGTTATAATCCTTGAATTTGCCAGTCTTGTCGTTAGGCTGCGTCACTGTCTTATTGATAAGATAGTTATCAACCATCTTGATGTTGGCATTTTCTTCATTAGCAGCCATATTCTTCCAGGCTGTATCATCAAATGATCTGGCGATCTCCTTTACTTCACTTTCTTCAACAATCTCCTCTTCAATCGTTATTGCTTCAGGTGCTTTGTATACTAAAGCGGTAAGATCCCTGACAAAGAAATGTTCAATGCCCATCTTATCGATGATGATAGACTTATTGGAAAAGGTACGATAAACCTCTCTGATTGAATTGGTTCCTGAGCCAAGATCTACTGAAAAAATCAGAATTATAAGACAGATGATCGCAATTTCAATTGAATGATCTGAGTCATCGTAGCCATTAAAACGGATGAAACGATGCATCAGGAAAAAGACGATCAGTGGCAAGAAACAGAGATAATATGCCGGTTTGGCATTAGATAGAAAGATAAGTGCATACTGGGCGATCCTGAGTGCTCCATCCGAAACTGTTCCGAAGGAATAGAAATCTCCCATAAAGTTTTTGAAGATCAGTTCAACAAAACTGTAGGCACAATACCAGATAAGAATAATGAGTGATACTGTGAAATAAAGATTCTTTTTCTTTATCTTTCGACAGATCAGAAAAACAGCAGATGACAAGAACATGTCAAAAGTAAACATTCTGATCAGAGTGTAGATATCTAAATGCTGAAACTGAACACTATGAAATATCAGTTCCAGAAGGAATAAGGGAATAAACAGATAGAGAATTCTTAAATCAAATTTTATCTTTTTCATTTTGCGTGCGGGTGAGCTGATTCAACAGCTTTCTTTAAACGATCATAGGTAAGATGTGTATATAACTGTGTAGTAGACAGATTTTCATGTCCCAGTAATTCCTGGACACTTCTAAGGTCTGCGCCATTATCCAGCAGATGAGTAGCAAAGGAATGTCTCAACATATGAGGGTGCAGATTGAGATCAAGTCCGGTTTTGATCCTGACCTGTTCCAAGAGCAATTGCACACTTCTTGGTGATAACTTCCCTTTTCTGTTTGTCACAAACAGATATGGAAATTCTTCATCAGCATATTCGTTTCGATACATTCTGATATATAGATCAATCAGTTCATTCAGACGGGGATAATATGGAATGATCCTTTCCTTATTCCCTTTACCGATAACCCGGATTATCATCCTGTTTTGATCGATATTCTTCATTTCCAGGTTGCAGCATTCAGAAATTCTAAGACCACAGGCATAGATTGTCTCTAAGATACAACGGTTTCTGACTTCTATCGGATCATCAAGATCAAAACTGTCAAAAATAGTTTCAACCTGTTCCAGAGTCAAAACATCAGGAAGATGTTTTTCCACATGTACCTTCTTGATCAGAGAGAAAGGATTGCTTTCGGCAAGATGTCTTTCACAAAGATAGCGATAGAAGGAACGTAAGGCGCTCAGGTTTCTGGCGAATGTTGAATTGGAGATCCGACCCCTGCTGATCTTGCCGGAGCGAAGTTCACCTATGTAGTCATAGACAACATTCTTATCCACTTTCCTGAAATCATTTACCTTATTATCTTCAAGATAAGTAATGAATCTGGATATATCACGATAATAAGAATCTGATGTTGCATCAGATCCGCTTCGTTTATCATACATATGCTCAATAAACTCATCGAGAGTCTTATACATATTTTGCATATTCATTTACCTTCTGTAAGGAGTGTTCCACATAATACTTTTTCTTATCCGCCTTAGGACCATCATATGAACAGCGGAATATGCCAAAATTCGCATTCATCGGTTCCAGCTTGACGATATTAGTATCAGAGATATAGTTAGCCATGGCACCGATCATTGTATCCGGTTCAAGTTCGTATTTGATTTCACCATTGAGATACTGACTCATATTGATGGCGGCATAGAGTCCGGAAGCAGCCGATTCGACATAACCTTCAACACCAGATATCTGTCCGGCAATAAAAAGATTCGGATGATCAATAAACTGATAATACTTATTGATGATATTAGGAGAATTGATATAGGTATTGCGATGCATGACTCCATATCTGACGATGTGAACATCTCTTAATGCCGGTACTTTCTTAAGTACTTCTTCTTGTGAAGGAAAAGTAAGATGAGTCTGAAAACCGACTACATTATATAAGGTGTCGATAGCATTATCTTTTCTAAGCTGTACAACTGCATATGGTCTGATACCGTTATGCTCAAGACCAACCGGTTTCATCGGACCAAACAGTAATGTCTTATATCCTCTTCTTGCCATTTCTTCAAAAGGCATGCATCCTTCAAAGTATTTTTCATCATCGATATCATGTACCTCGATTTTCTTGGCATTCATGATAGCTTCATAGAATTCATTGAATTCTTCTTTATTTAATGGACAGTTGATATAATCTCCGGGATTTTCATCATCGTAGCGTGATTTATAGTAGGCACTGTTAAAATCGATTGAGTCCTTTTCAACAATCGGAGAAACAGCATCATAAAAATGAAGGAAGTCCTTGCCGCAAAGCTGAGAGATTTTATCTGCCAGTTTACCTTCACAAAGTGGTCCGGCAGCTATGATCGTCGGGATATTTTCATCCAGATCACAGACTTCCATATTGATCACTTTGATATTGGCAGTATTCCTGATAACATCACTTATATATTTAGAAAAACCAAGTCTATCAACAGCCAGAGACTTACCGGCAGGAATACGATACTTATCAGCAGCAGACATGATTAAAGAATCCAGTGTTCTCATCTCCTGTTTGAGAAGACCTACTGCATTATAAAGATCATCACTTCTTAGGGAATTAGAACAGATCAGTTCCGCAAAATCATCAGTCTTAAAAGCACTGTGACGTTTGATACCTTTCTGTTCATAAAGCTCAACTTCTATTCCTCTTTTTGAAAGCTGATATGCCGCTTCCGATCCGGCCAGACCGGCTCCTATTACGCGAACTTTCATCTTTTATTTCTTTCTGCGATAGTATTTCTTAGGTTTTTCACCTTCAATAGCTTCCAGATACTTACACTTTGGATAACCGGAACAGCCAATGAAATAATTGCCATAACGTGACTTCCTCTTGATCAGAGGCTTGCCACATTCCGGACAGTTTCTGCCAACTTCTTCCGGTTCTTCTTTCTTGACGAGTGATTCATGCCACTTGCAGGTCGGATAATTAATGCATGATTTGAATTTGCCATAGCGACCATTTCTGATCACAACTTCACCGCCACAGTCCGGACAGATCTCACCTGTCTTTTCCGGCTGAACTTTTTCCATCTTTTCATAGGCGGAATCAACTAATGGCTGGAAACGATCATAGAAATCTCTTAAAGCCTTGACGTTATCGACTTTGTTGTCGGCGATTTCATCAAGTTCCTTTTCCATGTTGGCAGTATATTTGATATTGATGATTGAAAGGAAATATTCCCTTAGTTTTTCATCAGTAATAATACCCTGCTCTGTCGGGAAGAAGAATTTGGTCTTTCCTGAATCAGAAGCCTTCTTCAGTTCAACATAATTACGTTTGACAATCGTATCAATAATCGTTGCATAAGTTGAAGGTCTTCCTACTCCTTCTTCTTCCAAAGCTTTGATCAGTTTAGCTTCTGTATAACGTGATGGAGCTTCAGTAAAATGCTGGGTCTTTTCGATCTTCTTAGCTGAAAGAATATCACCCTTGTTCAGTTTAGGAAGGATTACATCCTTGGAATTGTCATAGTCCTTATATGCTTTTAAGAATCCATCGAATTCCTGTTTCTGTCCTGATACTGTAAATTCATAACCGTTATTATCAAAACTGTAGGTAACAGATTTAAATACCGCTTCTGACATCAAAGAAGCCAGAGCACGATAATAGATGAATTTATAAAGTTTGTACTGATCATTACTCAGATACTGTTTGATCTTTTCCGGTTCGTTATCTAGATTGGTTGGTCTGATCGCTTCATGAGCATCTTGCGAAGATTCATCATTCTTAACGCGATAGAAACCTTTATATTCCTTGCCGTATTCTTTTTCGATCAGTTCATATGCTGAGGCGACAAACTCATTTGAAAGTCTTGTGGAGTCAGTACGCATATAGGTAATAAGACCCTGGGCACCATTTCCTAATTCAATACCTTCATAAAGATTCTGTGCCAGCATCATCGTCTTTTTGGAACCAAAGCCAAGCTTAGTCGATGCTTCCTGCTGAAGTGTGGAAGTTATGAAAGGTAAGAAGGCAGATCTCTTCTTACTTTTTTCATTGATCTGACTTAAGACAAATTCATCAGAAAGAGCTTTGAGGATATCATCAGCCTGCTGCTCATTACTGATTTCGATCTTCTTACCATTATATTTACTTAACTCTGTTTCCAGTTTCTTATCAAGATCAGCACTGATAGTCCAGTATTCCTGAGGAACAAAGGCCTGGATTTCTCTTTCCTTATCACAGATCATCCTTAAGGCAATTGACTGTACACGTCCAGCTGATTTGGAACCGATCTTCTTCTGTAAGAGCTTTGACAGTTTAAAACCAATGATACGATCCAGTATCCTTCTGGTTTCCTGTGACTTAACCAGTCCCATATCGATCGTTCTAGGATCTTTTAATGCTTTTAAGACAGCATTCTTGGTGATTTCATTGAAAACAATACGATTGTTCTGATTCATATCGAGATCAAGTTCTCTTGCCAGATGCCAGGATATGGCTTCTCCTTCTCTATCCGGATCGGTTGCCAGATAGACAAAGTCTGAATCCTTGACCAGCTTCTTTAGTTCTCTTACAACATCCTTCTTATCAGGAGAAATTGTATAGGTAGGCTTGAAATCATTTTCAATATCAACGCCTAATCCTTCCTTGCCTTTGGTGGCCAGATCACATATATGTCCCTTGGATGAAGTAACTTTAAAATCTTTACCAAGATATTTTTCTATTGTTTTTGATTTTGATGGAGATTCCACTATAACCAGATTTTTCATAACTTGTTCCTCATTAACAATTACTAATATTTACATAAAACAATTTAAAATGCAATTTCATCGATACTGATCGGTGTAGCACCTTCATAGATCAGCTGATTATTATTTATACCATATTCATCAAAAATATCATATGGTAACACTTTTACTTCCTTGCCCAGTTCCAATGCTTCATTTAATGAAGTCATTGTTCCAGAACGGGCGTTTGACTGCATGATATATATCTTATCAGATAAGGCTGCAATGATCCGATTACGGAAAGGAAAATGGTAGGCATAAGGTTTACACAGATCCGGATATTCTGAAAGAATAAGTCCTTCCCTAGCAACTCTTTCTATAAGCTTACGATTGCAATAAGGATAGATATAGTTGATCCCACAGCCAAGAATTCCGATCGTCTTAGAAGCGTTTTCGTGCCCACAGGCATCGATTCCTTTTGCCAGTCCTGATATAACAACCTTATCATTATTCTTTTTCACAAGCCTTTCTGTTGCCTTTAAAGCATAGGAACAGGCCTGTCTTGAACCAACTACACCGATCGATTCTTTCTTTAATAAAGAAAGATCACCACGATAGAATAAGACAAGTGGCGGATATTTCAGATCCAGCAGTTTCTTAGGGTATTCCTCATCAAAAATCGTGAGTGCATTATCTGTTTCCTTTATAGGAAGCTCTTGCTTATCACTTATTGCCTTCCTGATCTTGAAATAATCTCCCTCATAATAAAAAGAATAGGATATCAGTAATCTTCTGTTCATCTACTACATTATTTGTAGTAAAGTTTCTAATACCTATTCTATTCTTAGAATAACTTCAATTGTCTGTCTCGACATGGTTTAAATGAGAGACGATATAGCTTGTTTATACCATATTCATCCATCAGTTCCAGATGTCTTTTGGTGCCATATCCCTTATGTTTACGATATTCATATTGCGGATACAATACATCATAGCCCATCATGATGTGATCTCTTAGTACCTTGGCCAGAATACTGGCAGCAGCAATCGAGATCGACTTGGCATCACCCTTAATCATATCAATTACATCATATCTTTTTAGTGGCATTGCATCGGTAAGGGTAAGTGCATGAATATTGGTTGATCTGCTGAGTTCATCCATTGCCTTTTTTGTCGCATGATAGATATCGAGTTCATCTATTTCCTTAGGTGAAACGATTCTGAATTCATAGTGATGAGCATCCGCAATGATGGTTTTGAAAAGCGCTTCCCTTTTCTTGGCAGTAAGCTTCTTGGAATCGTTGATATCATCATTATTGTAGTTGATCGGAAGCACACAACAGGCCACAACCAAAGGACCACAAAGTGGACCTCTACCTGCCTCATCTATGCCCATGACATACTGGTCTTTTGCCCAGTATTCCTGTTCGTATTTATTCTCCAACATTCTGCCAGCTGATTCTTCCTATCTTATTAGAACGGATATCCTTCAAGATCAGATCGACCGTCTTGTTGCGATCAACACTGCCATCATTTTTAAGCCAGAGTTTCTTTTTACCGATACTATCGATCAGATCTGATTCATTTTCATCAACTTCATAGCGATTTAAGATAAATCCCGGATAAAGTGTTTTAAGTCTGTCCAAACCAAAACGAACCAGAGCATCCTTATCAAGAACATCGTCATTGATTGAACCCAGAAGAGCTAACAGGATTGCGCTTTCCTGGTCTTCGATTTTTGGCCAGAGGACTCCTGGGGTATCGAGCAGTTCAACATCTTCGTTGATCCTGATCCATTGTAAAGCTTTTGTCACGCCTGGTCTGTTTTCAGCCTTTGCGACTTTCTTTTTTACGATATTATTAATAAACGTTGATTTACCGACATTTGGTATTCCTACTACCATAGCCCTCAAGACTTTCTTTCTGATGCCTCTAGCTTTTGCTTTATCAAGTTTATCTTTCAAGATCAGTTTGACTTCATTGACAACACTTTTTGACAGATTTTCATTCACACTATCAGCTATCATACAGTGTTCAAATTCGTTCTGCCATTCCTTGTTTTTCGAAGCATCCGAAAGATCAGCCTTGTTCAATATGATCAGGACCGGTTTATTTTTTGACAGATCGTTTAGCACTGGATTTCCCGAAGCTTTCGGAATCCTGGCATCACGAAGCTCAATAATAATATCGACAAGTTTCAACTGTTCTTCCATCTGCCTTCTGGCTTTCGCCATATGACCGGGATACCAGTTGATGTTCATATCTGTATTGTTCATATTATTTTCTGAATCCGATGGCATCAAACGGATATATTACCAGAAGGTGTGAAGAAACGATCTCGTTCTTGGTAAAAGGACCATAGTATCTGGAATCTCTGGAAACATTACGATTGTCACCCAGACAGAAATACTCATTATCCGATAGAGTTTCTTCAAAAGAATCAGTAGTCACATCACCTAAAAAATTCTCTTCAACGTATTCACCATTGATATAGAGTTTATTGTCGCGATAAGAAATCTTTTCACCCGGTAAACCTATAACTCTTTTTACAATCAGTTTGTTGGAATTGGCGTCAGGTTTGATTACCACAATATCAAATCGTGATATTCCCAGATGTTTGGTGATGATGAACGAATAGCCAAACTGTCCTTCCCTGAGATTTGGTACCATACTGGAACCGTCCACAACACAAGGTATCAGAACAAAGTTGATCAGTATCACAACGATCAGGGCAGATTCAACTATGAGTTTGAGTGTTTCTTTGATAAAGCTTTTCTTCATTTATATTTATTATACTCAAAAAGAAAAGCCGTTATTAACGGCTTTAACAAATTATCTGACTTCTTTGATCTTAGCAGATTTACCAGAACGGTCTCTCAGATAGAACAGTCTAGCTCTTCTTACCTTACCAACTCTGAGTACTGTGATCTTGTCGATAACAGGTGAATGAACTGGGAATGTTCTTTCAACACCAACACCGGAAGAGATCTTTCTTACTGTGAAAGTCTTACCGATACCGGAACCCTGTACCTTGACTACGATACCTTCATATGCCTGGATACGTGATTTGTCGCCTTCCTTGATCTTAACATCTACACGAACAGTCTGTCCGGGAGCAAGTTCAGGAAGATCAGATTTCATTTGTTCTTTTGTGATTTCATCAACTAAACCTAAATTCATCTTTTCTCTCCTTTTCAGTTTTATGACATCTGTTCATAATCATGATTGAAAAGCGGAACAGCGCTAGATTATTTTATCATAAAATACGATTAAATCAAATGATTATTAGCTAAAAACTCATAGATACCTAATTCATCGACTCTAGAAGTATGAAATGGAATCTGTTTCTTAAGACTCTCATCAGCATTGCCCATGATCACACCAGTCGATTCTTTCAACATCTCCATGTCATTTTCCATATCACCAAAACTGAGGATCTGTTTCTTTTCACAACCAAGCAATTGTGAAAGATATTCGATCGATTTGGCTTTTGTCACACCTTTTAAAGTTATCTCAAAACAGTTCATCGTTGAGTAACAGGTATTATATGCGGATAGATCAATTGTTTTCAGATATTCATCTTCTTTTTCTCTATCTGTCGCATCATTGAGGACAACGATCTTGCTGCGAGGGATACAATTCTTAGAAAAGTCAAAGATCTTGGGATTAAGCCATCGGGCCTTGATCCACTTTGCGACTTTTTCATTTGCGATCTTATCGACCAGGAAAGTCTCGTTTTCATAGATGCCAACACTCAAGAAATCACTATCTATCACTTTACCGATATATCTGACATCATCACTTGATAAGGGATAGAGTATCTTTGTCTGCTTTTTTCTGACATCCATGAACTCAGCACCATTACAGCCAAAGACATAGTCAAGTGGATAATCTCCAAAGGTTTTTTGAAAGGCTTTTAAAGCCAGAAAACAGGGTCTGCCGCTTGAAAGAGAGATTTTATAGTCAGACTTCTCAAGTAAACTTAAAGCCTTTCTGGTGTAATCAGAAGCTCTGTAATCAAAATCTATCAGTGTTCCATCAAAGTCAAATGCTATTGCTTTGATATAGCTAGCCAAGTTCATTTATTATTTCGCTTATCAGTATTCTTTCTTCTTCACTCAATTCTCTTTTATCCAGAAGATCAGGTCGGTTTAACATGGTCTCCTTGAGAGCCATCTTCAGATTATAGCGTCTGATCTCCTTATGATTTCCATTCTGCAACACTTCAGGAACTCTGACACCATTATATTCAACAGGTCTGGTATATTGCGGATATTCCAATAGACCATCAGTGTATGATTCTTCTTTTAAAGAATCTGAAGAGATGCCTTCATCAAGAAGTCTCAAAACTCCATCAACAATTACCATCGAAGGCAGTTCTCCACCCGTCAGGACATAATCACCAATGCTGACTTTTTCATCCACATATCTTTCAATACGATAATCTATACCTTCGTAGTGTCCACAGATAATGACAAACTCATCCATCTTGGAAAGTCTTTCAAGATCACTCTGTCTTAAAGGTCTGGCCTTTGGAGAAGTCAGGATCGTATAGGTATAGTCATTGCTAATATTATCAAGCAGAGCACGATGAACAACATCGACCTTCATCAGCATTCCTGCTCCCCCGCCATATGGCGTATCATCAACATGGTGATGCTTATCAAGGGAATAATCTCGGATGTTGACAACCTTAATTTCAGCTAATCCCTTATCAATTATTCTTTTGATGATCGAAGTATTAATGAATCCTTCATACATCTCCGGAAACAGTGTCAGAACAGTTATCTTCATAGCAATCCTTCAATACTGTTTACGTCGATCCTTTTTGCTTCAAGATCAACATTTTCAATAAAGACCGGAATAAATGGAACAAGATATTCTTTCTTATCCTCATCCTTCAAAACACGCAGATTATTGTTTCTGATACCTTCTTCAACATTGATGACTTTGCCAATCTTTTGATCATTCACATAGACATCAAGATTCTTCAGATCAGAGAAATAGTATTCTCCCTTTTTTAATGGTTTGATATCATCACGTGATTTATAGACATACATATTCTTATATTTTTCAACCAGATTGATATCTTCATATCCTTCAAACTGAACTAGCAGAAAACCTTTATGTTCCTTGCATGATCTGACTGTAAAAGGAAGATAGTCTTCACCAACATAAACAGTAGAACCTTTTTTAAATCTTTCCTTTACAAAATCTGTATAGGAGTCGATCTTGAGTTCACCTTTGATACCAAAGGTATTCAGTATTTTTCCGATATTAACATAATTCATACCAAAATTATATAAAAAAAGAGATGAATAATCATCTCTTAGAGAGCCTCAAATTTGATTGAAATACGTTTCTTTTCAATCTTGGAAGCAACCTGCAACATTTGACGAATTGAATTGGCCATAGAGCCTTTCTTGCCAATAAGTCTGGCAATATCTTCGCTTGGTGCATATACATAAAGCAACAGTTCATTATCGTTGATGCTTTCCATCTGTTTTACCATGACAGCATCAGGATCAGAACATAAAGGCTTTACGATATTCAGCAGCACTTTTTCAAGATCGATCATTATTTGCTTTTCTTTGCTTCAAGATATTTCTTCATGGTACCGTTCTTAGCTAATATACTGCGAACTGTATCTGAAGGAATAGCACCCTTATCTAACCAGTTTAAAGCTTTTTCTTCATCAATGTTTACGATTGCGGGATTCTTTGTTGGATCATATGTTCCGATAGTTTCGATATCTCTACCATCTCTAGGAGCTCTGGAATCAGCAGCAACGATACGGTAGAAAGGAACTTTCTTGGCACCCATTCTTTTTAATCTAAGTTTTACCATAGTTTCCTCCTTTACTATTTGCTCTAATATAATTACATATTTTAAACTAAGAGTCAAGTATTTTTACTTGACTCTTATTAGAACAGCTTAATATCATTATCCAGATCGCTGATCTTAAGATCCTTTTTGGCAATATCAATATCTTTGCCATGAATATATTCAAGCATTTCTTTCTGATCCATGATAACCGGTATACGATCATGGATCTTCTTGAAATCAGAATAGGAGTCTCTGGTAATGATTAGTAATTCGTTATTACTGTTATAGATACAGGCAAGATAGATATATTCATCATCTGATGAGATAAAGTGTTTTCTTTTATCAGGATCCCATTCATAAAAGCCATTACAGATAACAGCACATCGGTTGGACAACATCTTACTGTAAAAAGGATTGGTTCTTAATGATTCAATTCGGGCATTGATCTGCCTGTTAGAACTAAGACCCCACTTTTTACTGTCAAGATCGATCTTATCCTTTTTAGGTACGATACAGAGAACTTCATCACCAGGAAAAATCTCGCCTTGTTTATAGACGAGATTCATTTCTTTAGCTTTATTTTTTATCTGTCTGCCCTTCTTATCATCTTTAAGAGCAAACTCATATCTTCCGCACATTCTAGAATTTGAATAATGATTTCATTGAAGACATGTTCTTGAAGAGTTTCTTCATCTTGTCATACTGGTTGCAGAGTTTATTGACATCTTCAACTTTGGTACCAGAACCCTTTGCGATACGGCGTTTATGTGATGATCTCATGATCGAAGGATCTTCTCTTTCTGCCGGAGTCATGGACTGAATGATAGCTTTGATTCTCTTAAGTTCATTATCGGCATCAGAATCATTTATTGCATTAGCCATGTCAGACATACCAGGCATCATCTTCATGATCGAAGATAAAGGACCAAGCTTACGAGACTGTTCAATGGAATTGAGCAGATCATCCATGGTGAATTTTCCTTCAAGAAGATGATTGGCAGCTTCTTCTGCTTTCTTCATGTCCATTTCTTCCTGAGCCTTCTCAACGAAAGAAACGACATCACCCATACCTAAGATACGCTGAGCTAATCTGTCCGGATGGAAGGTTTCAAGATCAGAGATCTTTTCACCAACACCGGTATACTTGATTGGAACACCAGTAACCGCTTTAACTGATAAGGCAGCACCGCCTTTTGAATCACCATCGAATTTGGTCAGAATCAGACCGGTAACATTCAACAGATCATTAAATGAATTGGCGACATTGACAATATCCTGACCTGTCAGAGCATCAACTGTTAACAAGATCTCTTCCGGATGGACGAGATCCTTGATATCCTTAAGTTCCTGCATTAAAACTTCATCGATCTGAAGTCTACCGGCAGTATCGATAATTGCGACATCATATCCTTTTTGCTTAGCATAAGCTATGGCATTTTCAACCTGAGTAAGTACTTTTACCTCAGTTCCTTCAGAATAAACTTCCACATTGATCTGATCACCAAGGGTCTTTAACTGATCGATGGCAGCAGGTCTGATGATATCGGCAGCAACCAGCATTGGTTTTCTGCCTTTTTTCTTCAGAAGATTTGCCAGTTTAGCAGCCTGAGTAGTTTTACCTGTACCCTGCAGACCGACGATCATGATAGTCGTGAGACCTTCAGGTGCAAAGTGGATCTCATTATCCTCATCACCAAGCAGTCTGATGAGTTCATCATTGACGATCTTGATCAGCAGCTGACCTGGCTCTACGGCGTTAAGAACATCCTGACCGATAGATTCCTGTCTGACTTTTTCTAGAAAGTCTTTGACGACCTGATAGTTTACATCGGATTCCAGCAAGGCAACTCTTATTTCCTTAAGAGTTTCCTCCATATTACGTTCAGACAGTTTTCCCTTGCCTTGAACATTTCGTAAAGTTTTAGTTAATTTTTCCTGTAATGAATCAAACATAAACTTATTATATAACATAAACAAAAAATTGAGCTCTGCAGTAGCTCAATCTTTTTCTAGCCGATAAAAGTTACGGAATTGCCTACAAGTTTTGAATTATAGTAGAGGGTTCCTTCTTTATCATAGTTGTTAGGCATGAGTTTGCCATTCACCGCTACATACTGTCCAACCTGATAGTTTTCATCAGCAAGATTTCTGAAGACAGTAACTTCGTAGATCTCGGATTGTTCATCCTTATCTTTACCGGTTTTGTCTACAGAGATGTGCAGTCGGCATAACTTGACCCCGTTAGATGTCTCGAGTCTTTCAGGTTCATCGATTATGCGTCCTGCCAAGCCAAACAAGTTCATTAGCCTCCTTTCCTACTTGCAACTATAATCTAACATGCATTCGCAAAGGATTCTTTTCATGATTCAATCATTAATTATCAGATCTTATCAACAATTGTGGAAAAAACAGATACTGTTGAGTATCTGTCATTCTGTTTCTTCATCATCAGGTTTAAGATATACTTCTCTTGGCTTTGAACCATTTGCCGGACCAATGATACCTCGGTCTTCTAACGTATCAATAAGTCTGGCAGCACGATTGTAGCCGATACCAAACCTTCTCTGTAACAGAGACGTCGATGCTTTCTGTTGAGCTTTAACGAATTCAACTACCTCGTCATAAAGTGAATCCTGACTATCAGCATTGACACTTCCTGCCGACATGACAGTAGTTCCACTCATATTGGTAAGAAATTCATAATAGGAATCTTCATAATCAGGCTGTGCCTGAGATTTAACATATTTGGTGATCTTTGAGATCTCCTTATCGGTGACATATACACCTTGTAATCTGATCGGTGCTGTTTCACCCTGCGGATAATAAAGCATATCACCATTTCCCAACAGTCTTTCAGCACCCGTCTGATCAAGAATAGTTCTTGAATCAATCGAAGAAGCTACTGCAAACGATATACGCGACGGAATATTGGATTTGATCAGACCGGTAATGACATCGGTAGATGGTCTTTGGGTTGCAACGATCAGATGTATTCCAGATGCTCTGGCAAGTTGGGTAATTCTCTGAATAGATAATTCAACATCCTTACCGGCAACCATCATCAGATCAGCAAGCTCATCGATGATTACGACCATGTATGGAAGTTTTTTCATTGGTTCTTCATCAGCTTTAAGATTGGCGTTATATTCATCTACAAAACTGTTGAAACCATCAATATTTCTTACTCCCGCAGTAGCGAAAGCATCGTATCTTTCTTCCATTATGACAACAACTTTCTTAAGCATATTGGAAGCCATTTGCGCATCATCAATGATCGGCCAGATCAGATGAGGAATATCCTTGTATGGGGTAAATTCAACCTTCTTAGGATCAACCAGAACCAGTTTGACATTTTCCGGATTGGTTCTTAATAAGAAGGAAGTAATAATCGCATTGATACAGACTGATTTACCTGAACCTGTTGCACCTGCAATCAATAGATGCGGCATCTTGGAAAGATCACAGAAGATCGGTTTTCCCATCAGATCTTTACCAACACAGAAAAGTAATTCCACCTTCTTTTTATCAGCTGGAACGTTTTTGATCAGATCGATCATTCTGACTGGAATCGGTTCAACATTTGGGATCTCTATACCTACTGCACTTCTGCCAGGGATCGGTGCTTCAATCCTGATATCCTTGGCTGCAAGTTCCATCTTGATATTGTCAGAGATATTCATGATCTTGTTTATCTTGACAGAACTGTCAGGCTTGATTTCAAATTTGGTAACTGATGGACCGATATAGGTATTAAGTAAAGTCGCATCAATATTGAAATTCTTAAGTATCTCAATGACCCTTTCGCCTTTTACTGCTGCTGAAGTCTTGTTGACATTTGAAGAATTAGATACCGGCTTATCCAAGAATTCATCATAAGGTTTTGGAAGATGATAGGTACTGTAATTTCTTTTAACCTTATGAACCTTTGGTGTTTCATTAACGATCACATCACTGTGAACGACTTTTGGCTCAATCGTATCAAGTGAAGGATTTTTCTTTCTTTTAATACTGTCACCATAGATCTCACGATCATTAAGATTTATAAAAGTAGGAGATTTTGAAAGGACATAGTCATGTTCATGACTTCTTCTTGGAATGACAGGTTCTTCTTCCTCTTCTATCTCTTCAACCTCTTCCTTCTTCTCTTCGCTCATTGCTGAAAGAAGTGATTGCTGCTTAGCACGCATTTCCTCTTCTTCAGCTTCTCTGGCCATCTTTTCCGCTAATTTTGCTCTTCTTTCTTCTTCAGCTTTCTGTTCAGCCAGACGCTCCTCTTCCTTACGGATCTTACGCTCTTCTCTTTTGTTTGAAGCATATGTTTTCATATCAGAAAACATTTTCTTATAGGTAGCTGTCGGAACGATGAGAATAGCAGCAATGATCAGAAAGAGAATAATAACAATCAAAGTACCATTTCTGGTAATCAGTGAGCTGAAGACAACATAAAGGAAATTACCAATAACACCACCCATTCTAGGTAAAGCAACCTTAGTAAAGACTGACTTAAAATTATCACCAATAAATGAAGCAAGTTGTGAAAAAGTATTCACGTTATTGATGATAAGTGAATTAAGCATCATTATCGCAAGATCAAAAATAATGATTCCTGCTATCGGCTTGGCATGATTGATCTTTTCATTAAAAAACAGGACAAAGACTCCATAAAAAAAGAACGACAAAACAGGAACGATATAAAGCGAACCAAAAAGATAGGTAAAAATATTATTGGTAATGATTCCAAAACTTCCCATCTTAGAAACCGTAAAGAAAATAAGGATGCTCAGAACCATTGTTGCAATGAGCCATCCTAATTTACTTTTACTGGTTACTTCCAGTGTCTGTTCTTTATTTTCTTTCTTAGTAACTTTCTTAGCTTTCCTTGCCACTTTCATCTCCCATATTGATCTCAACGATAGCAGGAAGGATCATTGGGGATTTTCCCGTAGATCTTAAGACATAGCGAGAGATCTGCTCCCTTGCTTCCATTCTAACCTGCATATTTTCATAGGAGCCACTTTCAACATTTTTCTTGATTGTTGATATCAGAATATTACCTATTTCTGAAAGAATATGATCAGCATCTTTCAGATAGATTACTCCACGAGACTGGATATCCGGTCCGCCAATAATTTTCTTGGTGTTGAAATCCAGAACTACACCACAAATTATAGCACCATCAGTCGAAAGTTTTTCCCTGTCTTTCAAGACCATACCTGAGACGTCGCGCATATCAGAAGCATCGATCGCCTTGTCTTCAAGTTCAATCTGATCGCTGGTTGAAGCAAGCCTAGAACCTTCAAAAGTCGCAAACTGACCATTATCAAGAATAATGATCTTATCAGGTGTATAGCCCATGTCGACAGCAATATCGGCATTATTGATCAGATCAGAGTATTCACCCTTAATTGGCAGATAATACTTCGGTCTGATGAGATAGAGCATCATCTTAAGATCTTCAATCGAGGCGTGCATTGAAAGGATCTCTTTGGCATTGAGTTTGACAATCGATACACCAGCCTTATAGAGATCGTTTTCCATTGCTGTCGCATCCTTTTCAGTACCAGGAACTACTGGTGAAGCAATGATGACGATATCATGTTCATTAAGTTCGATAATGTCATCTTCACCGATAGCTATATTATTCATAAGCTTGAATACTTCATTTCCTGAACCGGAAACGACACAGACGACATCTTTTCTCTCATTGTCATATTCTTCCTGAGAGATAATGACGTCTTTTGGAATCTTGTAGTATCCAAGTTCATTAACTGTTCTTAGAAGTCTTACATGATCAGGATCATAGAAGAAGACCTTCTTGTTGTATTTGCTGGCAAGTTCCAGGATCTCCATAATTCTGAAAAGATTCTGTCTGTAAAGAGTAACAACGATCCTGCGATCACTTTCTTCAAAATAATGATCGATATGATCAGAAATTCTGTGTTTTGGCGCAGTATAACCTTCACGTTTTGCGCCACGAGATTCAGACATCAATACAAGGACATTACTTTGCCCAAGTTTTGATAAGGCGTTGATATCCATTGAGAAAGCTTCATTAAGGAAATCGTAGTCAAAGACAAATTCCGAAGTATAGACAATCATGCCTGAATCAGTTTCAAAAGCAAAACCGACACCATCCGCAATTGATTGCATTACCGGGAAAGTGTGGATCGTATGACCGGCAACCTTAAAAGTATCGTTACGTTTAACGATATGGATATGTTTATTCTTTATCTTGTGCAGTTTAAATTCATCTTCCAGGATCCTGGCCGTCAAAGCAGTCGCATATACTTCAATATCCATTACAGTCAGAAGATGTCCTAAAGCAGACATGACATCATCATGACCATGTGAAATGAATATTCCCTTGACGCGATCCTGATGTTCAAGCAGATAGGTAAAATCAGGAATTATATATTCAATACCCAGCTGTTCTGATTCGCTCGGATATTTCAAACCGGCGTCCACAACAAAAATATCTCCATCAATTTCCACCAGGTACATGTTCTTGCCATCTTCGTCAAGACCGCCAAGTGCCATTAAACGTATTTTCTGCACTAATTATATTCCTCCAAATAACTAATAAAATTATAAGTTAAATAACGCTTATTTTCAATTAATTAGAAAGTCAAAACTTACTTAAATCTATATCAAAACAGTCTATAGAAAAAGCTATTCTACCAGTTCACCATTCAATGAGAACGACATGACTTCTGTGATCCTTACTTTGACCAGATCACCTGTCTTAACATTGTTTCCGGTAAAATTAACCAGTTTGTTTTCCGGTGTATATCCTGAATAAACATTGGAATTGCGCTTGCTTAAACCATCGACCAGCACTTCAACGACCTTATCCTTGAATTTCTGATTGTTCAGATTAGCGTAATAGGCAACTCTCTCATTAAGTCTCTGCAGTCTTTCTTCTTTTGTTTTTCTATCGATCTTATCTTCAAATTTAGCAGCCGGAGTTCCTTCTCTTGGCGAATAGATAAAGGTAAAGGCATTATCAAACTGACAGTGTTCTACTGCGCTTAAAGTGTCTTCAAAAGCTTCATCAGATTCATTTGGAAAACCGACGATGATATCAGTCGTGAATGCAAAGCCCGGAAGTTCCTTTTTCAGCTTATCAAAAAGAGAAAGATATTCTTCTCTGGTATATCTTCTGTTCATCTTCTTCAATATCTCGGTGTTACCAGACTGGATCGGCAGATGAATATATGGCATGATGTTAGGATTGTTTTTGATGGCCTGAATCATCGTATCGTCAAAATCCCAAGGATGAGAAGTGACAAATCTGATTCTCGCAATACCGGTTGCGGCAACATCATTAAGCAGATTACCAAAGGTGTAATCAAGACTCAGATCCTTTCCATAGGCATTGACATTCTGTCCTAGAAGACAGACTTCCTTATAGCCCTGTCTGACCAGTTCTTCGACTTCATAGATGATATCTTCCTTATAGCGGGATCTTTCCTTGCCTCTGGTATAAGGAACAATACAATAGGTACAGAACTTATCGCAACCATACATGATATTTACCCAGGCCTTGTGTGACATGAATCTGGTCACAGGAACTGATTCAACGATATCACCCATCTTGGAATAGACTTCGATCTTCCTTTGTTTGGTTGTATATACTTCATATAGCAGTTTAGGAAGTGAAGTAATATTATGTGTACCAAAAATAATATCGACCTGGCGATACTTTTCCATAATGATCTTGACTGTTTCCTCTTCCTGAGCCATACAACCGGCCAGGCAGATTATCAGATCAGGTTTATTGTATTTAAGTCTCTTTAATGCACCAACTTCACCAAGGACCTTATCTTCAGCCCCTTTACGTACAGCACAGGTATTGATGATGATGACATCAGCCTTTTTCTCACTGTCACAGCTTTCATATCCCAAGGTATCAAGTATGCCAGCCATTGTTTCTGAATCACGCTGATTGGCCTGACAGCCATGAGTTATTATGAAATACTTCTTTCCCTTTCCGATATCCTTATACTTATCATCCAGTTTAAAAGAGAGTTTCTGTGAGAGTTCTCTGTTTCTTTTTCTCGCATCATCAAGTGAAGGCAATTTATAATCTTTTTTCATCTTTCATTATTGTAAACAAAAAGACATAAAAAAACCAAGTTTTATAACTTGGCTTATTGAGATAATGCTGATACTGGGCATGTTGCAACGCAGGCACCGCAATCAACGCAAGTTTCTTCATTGCATACTGATTTGCCTTCCTCATCTAATGATAAAGATTCTGTTGGGCAAACACCTGTACATGCGCCACAGCCGATGCATAAATCACGATCAACTTTTACTGGCATATACAACCTCCTGTTTTTCTACAAGAAAATTATAACATGGCCATATTAGGGTTAGTAAAGGCTAACCGTACCTAATCCTTCTTTATCTGTAAAGACAAGAAATCCAACTGATCCTGATCAACAGTATTTGGAGCATCTGACATCAGACAATAGGCACTCGCTGTCTTCGGGAAGGCAACGACATCCTTGATATTGTCGGTACCTGACAAGATCATGACAAGTCTTTCAATACCGATACCTACACCACAATGAGGAGGTGCACCATATTCAAAGGCTTCAATGAAGAAACCGAATTTATTCTTGATCTGTTCCTTGCTTAAACCTAAGGCATCAAATACCTTGGCCTGCATTTGTGAATCATGGATTCTGACAGAACCTGATAAAAGCTCATAACCATTCAGAACCAGATCATATGCTCTGGAATAACAGTTAGCCTGATCAGTTGTCAGTTTATCAACATCTTCATCACGTGGAGCTGTGAATGGATGATGAGCACTTACCCAGCGACCTTCTTCTTCTGAATACTCATACATTGGGAATTCTGTGATCCAGACAAAGCTGAATTTATCCTTATCGATCAGACCTAATTCTTCTCCCAGTTTCTTTCTGATAGCACCTAAAGCTGTTTCAGCGATATTCTTCTTATCAGCAACCATCAGTACGACATCGCCACTATTTAATTTGAGCTGTTCAGATAGAGCTTTCTTTTCTTCTGCTGGTAAGGCATTATTTACTGAACCGGTGAATTCACCATTGTCATATTTGAGATAGGCAAGTCCTTTAGCCTTATAGATCTTAACAAACTCATTGAGTTCATCAAACTTCTTACGTGAAAGCTTATCAGTAGCATTATGGAATACCAGAGCCTTGATAACACCACCTTCTGCTACACAATTACTAAAGACTGAAAAAGCTGAATTTCTGAACAATTCCGTAACATTGCACATTGGATTATCAAAACGCAGATCTGGTTTATCTGATCCGTATTTATCCATGGCATCAACATATTTGACTCTTGGGAAGCTCAGATCATCAACACCCTTGATCTCTTTAAAGATGGCTTTCATAACCTTCTCTACTTCTGCAAAGATATCTTCTTCATCAGCAAAAGACATTTCCATATCGATCTGGGTAAATTCAGGCTGTCTATCAGCTCTTAAATCCTCGTCTCTGAAGCATCTGGCAATCTGGAAATATCTATCCATACCACCGATCATCAACAGCTGCTTATACTGCTGTGGTGATTGTGGCAAGGCGTAGAATTTGCCTTTATAGAGTCTTGATGGAACCAGATAGTCTCTGGCACCTTCTGGAGTTGATTTGGAAAGGATCGGTGTTTCCACTTCAATAAAATCATCTTCATGTAAGACTCTTCTGACGATCGTAGCGACCTTATCACGCATGATCAGCTTATCCTTGATCGGATTTCTTCTGATATCAAGATAACGATATTTGAGCCTGAGATCTTCCAAGGCATCAGTTTCATCAGCGATGATCATCGGTGTCGTCTTGGCACTGGAAAGAATCTTGCAATCTTCAGCGATAACTTCGATCTCACCTGTTTCCAGTTTAGGATTAGCTGTTTCCTTTAATGAAACAACGCCTCTTACTTCGATAACATATTCGTTTCTGACATCTTTTACCAGTTGTGAATGTGCTTCATCAAAAGTGATCTGGGTAATACCATATCTGTCTCTTAAATCGATGAAGACGATCGAACCTAAATTTCTTCTTTTTGCGACCCAGCCAGCCAGTCTTACTTTCTTACCGACATCAGTCTTTCTTAATTCTCCGCAAGTATGATCTCTATTCATAATAATCCTCCATTAACTGATCCATTCTATCTACAAGTTCATCTCTTTTAACTGTTTCCTGAGCTTTCGTAAGCGTATCTTTCAGGGTTACAACATTATCCTTTATCTCATCATCACCTACAATAAGGATAAATCTGGCATTCTTTCTTTCAGATGATTTGAATTGAGCTTTTAAAGACCTGCCATAATAATCCATCTCACAGGTAAAGGAATTGTTTCTTAGTTCTTCTGCAATACCTAAGGCATAATCCTTTGTTTCATTAAGATTGACGACATAGGCATCGATACTGTTTTTGATATCAAATATTTCTTCAGCATCACATAAGATCATCAGTCTTTCCATACCGATCGCAAAGCCGATACCGCTGATCGAAGGTCCGCCCATCTCTTCTACAAGATTGTCATATCTTCCACCACCAAATATCGTAGCCTGTGAGCCGGAAGCTTCGTTGGTGCTTACTACTTCAAAGACTGTATCAGTATAGTAATCCAAGCCTCTAACAAGTCTGTCATCTACTTCATATGGAATATTCATGACATCAAGATAGTGTTTGACCTGTTCAAAATATTTTTCAGATTCAGATGACAGTTTCATCTTTGGTGCTCCTGCCACAACAGCTGAACCGGAGTCGATCTTACAATCAAGTATTCTTAATGGATTCTTTTCAAGACGGTTCTGGCAATCAAAACACAGTTCATCCTTATGTGGTTTAAAGTATTCAATCAGTTCATTCTTGTAGTTTAGTCTTGATTCATTATCACCTAATGAATTGATGAGAACTTTCACTGATTCCAGGCCAAGTGTCTTGATATAGAAATATCCTAAGGCGATTACTTCCGCATCAATGAGCGGATCTTTATCACCGATACATTCAATACCCATCTGGGTAAACTGCCTCTGACGACCCTTCTGTGGTCTTTCATGTCTGAACATCTCTTCGATGTAGCCAAGTTTGACCGGCAGTTCCAGATTTCCATACATCTTGTTTTCGACAAAGGATCTGATTACTCCTGCTGTTCCTTCCGGACGAAGTGTCAGAGAATCCTTGCCATTGGGAGAAAAAGTGTACATCTCTTTTGTGACCATATCAGATGTATCATTTTCTTTCTGAAAAACACCGGTATATTCAAACACAGGTGTCTTGATCTCTGCATAACCATAAAGGTTCAGAAACTGTCTGAACAGATCAGAAAGCATATTGAATCTGATCATCCGATCAGGAAGCATATCATAGGTACCTTTTACTGTCTTGTATGCCATAGCCATAACCTCCTAAAAAAATAAAAACGTCCTGTCTAAGGACGTTGTTAAACGCGTTGCCACCTTAGTTCACATAAGACTATGTGCCCTTGAATACTTTAACGCAGTATTACGACCTATTCTCATAGGTATCAAGGAAGTGTCCCTCTCATCTCTTCATGAAGCCTTGCACCATCCACTTCTCGCTATGAATCAGAAATAAGATTAGTTTCCTTATTGACAACTAAAATTCTAGCATTATTTTATAGCCCTTTCAACCGAAATTACACTGTCAACTTTTCTCAGATTTGCCATGATGTTTTCCAGATGTTCCAGGTCATCGACCATGAACGACATACTGGTATTGGCGCTGAGATCTTCATTGTTGGCAACCGAATTTACAGCTGTCAGATTGGCTTTGTATTGTGCTACCACTGTGACTAGATCAGTCAGCAGATAGGATCTGTCTTTTGAGAAGATCTTTATTGAAGCTTCATAACGGATATCCGGCTTCTTTGGATCCCATTCAACATCAATAAGTCTTTTTTCATTGGCAATATTAGGGCAATCCTTGCGATGAACCTTGATTCCCTGTCCTTTAGAGACATAGCCAACGATCTGATCACCATAGACCGGTGAGCAGCAAGGTGAAAGAGCAATCTTCATGGAACTGATACCTTTGACCACGATGCCGGTCTTGGAGATGATATGATTCTTTTCAGCGTTCTTTTTAGTTATCTTTTCGATATAGGAAAGATCAACTTCCTTTTTACCAAGTTTAGTCAGTTTTTCAATGACCGCCATAGCCGTCATTGATTTACAGCCGATCGAGAAAAGTAGTTCAGTTGCATTAGGAAGCTGGAAAGCTGAAGCAACTTTATCAAGCTTCTTCATATCAAATAATTCATCAACATCAAGATCATGCTTCTTGAGTTCATCCTTGAGGATCTGTTCACCAAGCTTGATCGATTCTTCCTTGTCTTCCATTTCCTTCTTCTGGAAGTAAGCTTTGATCTTATTACGGGCATGATTGGTCTTGACGATCTTCAGCCAGTCTTCAGATGGTGTGGAATTCTTATTAGTCCTTAATTCAACGACATCACCCGTCTTTAAAGGTGTGTTCAAAGGAACCAGTACGCCATTGACGAGCGCACCAACGGTCTGGTTACCAACTTCAGTATGAATACGATAGGCAAAGTCGATCGGCGTAGCTCCTGCAGCCAGGTCAATGATCCTGCCACGTGGCGTCATACAGTAGATATTCGCATTGAAGATATCATGAGTGATATCATTCATGAATTCTTTCGCATCGGTATTAGAGCTTTCTTCAAAAGCTTTAAGCCAGTTGAGTTCTTCTACAAGCTTCTTTTGAGAATGAGCCTTGCCGCCTTCCTTATAAGACCAGTGAGCCGCAATACCTCTTTCAGCGATTTCATCCATCTCTTCCGTTCTGATCTGAACTTCATAGATCCTGCCATCCGGTCCAACGATCGTTGTATGCAAAGACTGATACATGTTCATCTTAGGCATAGCAATATAGTCTTTCAGACGGCCTGGAATTGGACGATATACCGCATGGATATAGCCTAGAATCTCATAACAGTTTGTTTCTGTTTCAGTTACGATTCTGATTGCCAGAAGATCGAGGATCTCATCAAAACGCTTATTTTTGGTGACCATCTTCTTATTGATGGAATAAAGATGTTTGGAACGACCAAAGATCCTGAATGGAATATTATGCATCTTTAAAACGATCGAGATATCTTCCATCATGATATCGATCTGTTTATCTCTTTCCGATTTCTTAGATTCAACAAGCTTTGCGATCTCGTGATATTTCTCATTATCAAGATAGTAGAAAGAGAGATCTTCCAGTTCATTCTTGATTTCTGCGATACCTAATCGATGAGCAATCGGCGCATATACTTCCAGTGTCTCTCTGGCAATACGTTTCTGTTTCTGTTCTGGCAGATACTCTAAAGTACGCATATTATGTAATCTGTCGACCAGCTTGACCAGAATGACACGGACATCCTTTGCCATGGCGATCAGGATCTTACGATGGTTTTCTGCCTGATATTCCTTTTCGTCAGTAAATTTAAGATTAGAGATCTTGGTTACTGCTTCAACGATCTCATAGATCTCTTCACCAAATTCTTTGATGAAATCTTCTCTGCTGACATCACAATCTTCAATTACATCATGTAAAAGACCGGCAGCAATGGTATTAGGATCAGTATGAAGTTTAGCCAGTTCATAGGCAACATTTAAAACATGCACAAAATACGGTTCACCAGAAGAACGCTTCTGGTCCTTGTGCTTGTCATAGGCATAATCATAGGCCTTGTTGATGATCTCTATTGCTGAGGGAGAAGTAATATACTTATCGATCTCATCATAGAGCTCTTTTCTTGTATAAATGTGCTTGACCATCTTCCTTAATCTAAAAACCGAAGTTTTACTTCGATTTTCTTAACTAGTACTTCATGAGCGTAAAGACATCGTAGCCGCTCAGTTTTTCTCTGCCACCCAGACCATCAAGTTCAATCAGGAAGGCGCAGCCGACAACTTCGCCACCTAACTGTTCAACCAATTTGATGGTAGCTTCAACAGTTCCACCTGTTGCCAGAAGATCATCAATGATCAGAACCTTCTGTCCAGGCTTGATCGCATCAGCGTGGATATGTAATTCATTTGAACCATATTCCAGATCATATTTGTAGGAAACTGTCTTACGTGGCAGTTTATTTGGTTTTCTAACAGGAACAAAACCGATTTTAAGATCATATGCAACCGGACAACCAAAGATAAATCCTCTTGATTCAGGACCAGCAACGACTTGCGCGCCTATCTTCTTGGCATAAGCGATCAACTGATCACAAGCTTCCTTGAAAGCAGCTCCATCAGCCATTAATGGCGTGATATCTCTAAACAGGATACCCTTTTGAGGAAAATCCGGAATAGAAGCAACATAATCTCTTAAATTCATTTTATGCCCCCTTTAATTAACACAAATCAATTATATTAAAACTAGATTAAATCTTCAATTACAAAGGATAATTTGCCCTTATGATAATCATCTCTCTTAAGATGACCAAGCATTTTGGAAAAAGATCTGCCAAGATGGTTGTGATTGAAACTGATAGCTTCAAGATTATCATTTATGACATATTTGGGATACATACCGGCGACAGTATATTTTTTCTGATATTGACCATCAATACAGAGAAGTGGTTCACTAAAATCTGTCCCATAAGGTTTTAGTTCTTCGATCTGTTTTAACAGATTTTCATCAAGACTTGTCACTTCATATACTAGAGCAGTCTTATATTGTTCATCATAGAGGAAACTATGATCATCGACATATTTCAGAAGATCCTCGTATGCAGAAGCATCAAGTGACAGACCAACTGCCTGGGCATGTCCACCAAAAGTCTTGAAGATCCCTTCAGCATTCTTCAGGTACGTATAAAGATCAGAACCTTTTGGTGATCTGCCTGAACCTTTCAATTCATTATTGTTTTCCGACAACACCAGAACAGGTTTTCCAAACTCATACATGAGCTTATTGGCAATAAGACCACAAAGGCCTTCTTTAAAAGCTGATGATCTGACAATGATCATATCCTTTGAAGGATCAATGATCCTTTCAGCCAGAGCTGACATCTGTTTTGTCATGGTCTTACGTGAAGTATTGATCTCCTCGATCTTGTTTAGATATTTCATGCATTCAGAAGAATTATCAAGCAGATATTTCACAACATAATTGACATTCATCATATCATCAAGCCTTGATACGGCATTGATCTTGGGGATCACATTATATGAAAGCGCATCATAGCTGTATTCATTCTTGCCAAGCAGATATCTTAGCGGAATGATATCTTCCTTTTTCAGTATTTCCAGCATTTTTTTAAGCAGATATCGATTATAGCCAAAAACTGATACCATATCTGCCAAAGTTGCAAGACCACCATAGACGGTATTAAGATCATCTTCATAGATCGAACTGGCTATCAGACAGGAAAGGCCAGAAGCACACATGTCATTATATTTTGAAGAAAACAGATTCGGATGCACAAAGCAGTCTGTTTCCGGAACTTCAAGATACTCATGATGATCAATGACGTAGGTCTTTAAACCTAAGGATCTGGCATATTTCAGTTCTTCGTTAAAAGCTGCACCATTATCAACGCACATCAGCACATCAAAACCATGTTTACTGGCGGTATCAATTATTTCCTTATTTAAGCCATATCCCTGTTTGGTTCTAGAAGGAATAAAGTAGTTTGAAGAAATTGAAAGATGATTTAAGAGTCTTGTCATAATGACAGTTGAACAGATACCATCACAATCATAATCCCCAACAATAAAAAACCTTTTATCCTTATCAGATAAAAGTTCTTCGTAAACCTTTTTCAGGATCTCTAGATCATAATCCGGTTCAAAAGCTGAAACATCAAGATCTTCACTGTTCACATTATTGATAGAACAAAGCCTATCGACCAGCGAAAGATCTTCATCATTGAAGATGTATTTCATAGTGTATTAAGACCAACGTATAGACCGATCAAAGCCAGAACGATTTCGATCAGATAGAACGTCAGAACGATTCTGGTTTCAGAATGTCCCTTGATCACAAAGGCGTAGTGGATTGGAGTATAAGAGAATACTCTTTTATGGAACAGTCTGACTGAGATCTGTTGTACAAGAACGCAGAACATTTCAGCAACAAATACACCACCGATGAAAAATAATGCAATATTAAGATCCAGGATGATACCTAAGGAAGCAAATAAAGCACCCAGTGCCAAAGAACCACTGTCACCCATAAAGATCTTGGCCGGATGGAAATTAAAATGCAGATAACCTGCCAGACCACCCAGAACACAGATCAGAAACATGGCGATATTATTTTCTGCTTTGATATAGGAAAGATAGACAAATGGCAGCAAAGCGATAAAAGATACGCCAGCACATAGTCCGTCCATACCATCAGTGAAATTGACCGCATTGGCTTCTGCCATATATAAAAGGATCATGAATGGCACAAAAACATACCACCTTAAAGATATTGTCACATTCACAAAAGGAATCGTTACCTGTGCTGGAATAATATCACGGAAGGCAAAATAAAGTACCAAGGTATAGACACATTCCATGATCAGTCTGGTGATTGGTGAAAGGCCTTCGTTTGAATGTGATCTGATCACAAGTGAATCATCAATGAAACCAACTGAACAATACATAATATAGGAAAGAAAGACAAAAAGCAGTTTACGGTCAGCCAGACCAAACATATTGATCAGACTAAACACAATAATTGGTATTACAACAAACAGTAAACCTCCCATGATAGGAGTCTTTTCTTTCTGCTTGAATTCTTCCAAAGCATATTCTGATGTAACCTGATTGATGTTTTTCTTTTTAAGATAAGCGATAAAAAAAGGCATTGCAACCAGAGTGGCTGCCAATGTCAAAATAAAGCCAATAAGACAGATAAGTTCAAATTTCATACGCGACTATTATACACCATTATTCGTTTTGCGCATCAACCTTATTTTCTGTGGCTTCTTCAGCCGGTTTTTCCTGATAGTTTATATCTTTGAAAGAAATCCTTATTTCTGTATTACTGTCGACTGTTGTTCCCTGAGGAATTGACTGTTCATAAGCTACACCATAACCATCTAAGACAATTGGAATCCTTGAAAGGTTCCAATAGTTAATAACTTCTTTTCTGGTCCAGCCTGTAAAATCAGGCACACTTATTCTCTTGCCATCTGAAAGCAAGAAGACTCTTTGTCCGGTATAGATATCTTTTCCTTCTTCAGGATATTGTCCAATGATATGTAGTCCATCACCTATCGTATAGACATTCATATCAAGTTCTTCCAGTTTAGCTAAACCATTACTGATACTTGCAGAATAAAGATTTGGCATCTCATGTTTTTCAATATATTTGATGTTGTTGTCTTCATCTTCAGAAATAACCAGATTCTCTAATAAAGCGATTCGATCGACCAGATCAGGGATCGGTTTGATGTCATAGTTATAGTAGACGGTTTCAGGTGAGACATAGGCAAAATATACCATATACTCCGGATCTCCATAAGGGAAACCAAGCATGCAGGAAATGATGTTCTGGTCTTCGGCATAGCCGCCATCCAAAGGAATTTCAGAAGTTCCGGTCTTGCCCATTACTTCCACAGTCTTGGCTGCATAGTGTCGACAGGTTCCATCAGGTTCTGAAACGACACGACGTAAAAGATCCTGCATCTGTTTGGCAGTGTCCTGACTGATCGGATTAGAGACAACCTTTCTGCCGCCCTGATAGACAAGCGTATCTGTATTAGGATCGACGATCTTATCAATGAAATAAGGTCTGACCATCTCGCCATTGCCAAAGATAGCCGAATAGGCCTGTAAGAGCTGAAGCATGGTCGTAGAAGAACCTTGTCCATAAGTAGCCGTGATATCATCAACTGGCGAAAGGCCATAGTTGGTATAACCTGATACTTCATCTATTCCATCAGAATTGACTGTCTGGTACAGATGATATTTTTTGAGGTACTGTTCATAGTTATCAATACCGACATATTCAGAAAGCAAAGTTGCGGTAGCTACGTTACTAGAATAGATAAGACCATAATCCAAAGGAATCTCACCCCAGTCAAGTTTTGATACATTATAGATACAGCCAAGCTGATTTCCTGAATAGGTCCTGCTGGTTGAAGCAGTATAACAGTATGGTGCAGAATTAAAATAAGTATCACCATTATATACACCAAGATCCATGGCGGCTGAGTAGATGATCGCTTTCATAACTGATCCTGGTTCATAAGCTAATTGGGAGCCATAGTTAACCTGAACATCGTCAGATCGGGGTTCATTTGGATTGAAGGAAGGAGTTTGACCCCAGGCAAGGATCTTGCCTGTTTTTACTTCAACTACAGCTCCCCATGCACGCGAGGCGTTTTTTGCTTCCATGGTTGTTGTAAGAGCAGTATTGAGGGCTTCCTGAATGGATACATCAAGTGTCAGATATAAGTCGTATCCATTAATCGCATTCACTGTCTCATCATACATACCAGGGAGTATATATCCGTGTTTATCACGCTGATAAGAATGATAACCATCAGTACCTGAAAGTTCATCATTCAGATAGGCTTCAACACCTAGTTTTCCAATTAGTTTGCCAGTATTATCTGATTGAGCAAATCCTACCAGCTGAGGACAGAAAGTATCACCAAAAGGATAATATCTTTCATAGGAATTTCTGAATTCTACACCATGTAAACCAGGGATAGCTTCGATCGCTTCCTTCTGTTCCTTGGAAAGGTTTCTGCCCTTTGCTCCCAGTTCGATCTGATAGAGTCCCTTATTTGAGATCAGGATGTTATAGATCTCAGAAGGATCCATTTCCAGAATTGGTGCAAGAGCTTGAGAAGTAAAAGAAGGATCATCAACATAGGCTACTTCATCAGAACTTGAAAGACGCTCTTCGTCCAGAAAACAGATAATATCGTAGGTCTGTACATCTTGGGCAACGATCGTACCTTCGTTATCATAGATATTTCCTCTGGAAGCAAAGATCTTTTCTTCAACGTTGGAAACAGATTGAACATAGTCATTCAACGAAGTATTTGATCTGATATGTACTTTACCCAATGTAACTAAAAAAACGTTGATAATGACTATTAGAGACACCACCAACATGATTGTATATAGAAAACGAAGTCCATTATTACTTCGTTTCATTTATTATTCTCCTGTTACAGATATGATATTGTCGCTTACCTGATCAAGATCAGCAGCGGCAGCTGCAGCAAAGACCCTGTCCTTATTTTCAAGGCTGGCAATTTCATAAGTAAGAGACTGATTCTGCGACTTGAGTAAAGCCAGTTCCTCATTCATGGACTGGATCTTCATTGTCAGTCTGGTATTCATTGTATTGACAAGCAGACTGCTGAAAAGCCAGGCGATCAGCGAGAAACTGAAAAGAACTACTGCTAAACCGCTTAATCTGATTCTTCTTCTTTTTCTTTTAACTACTCTGCCCATATCTTCTCTATTCCCCTTATAATTGCACTCTTAGCTCTTGAATTGTTCTGAACCTCTTCAGGATTCGCCTTATCACCGTGGTTCAGAAGACGGTAATTGGCTTTTTTTATTTCCTCAGGTCTGAGGGCGATGCGTTTGTCATCATCGACACTGCTGAGTTTCTTAAAGCAGTATTTGACCAGTTTATCTTCCAGAGAGTGGAAAGTAATAATTACTACTCTTCCTCCTGGTTTAAGGATCTGATCGAAACTGCTTAGAAAACTTTTTAAGGAATCAAGTTCGTGATTAACTTCGATTCTTAACGCCTGAAAGCTCTGTTTTGCCGGATGTCCTTTTTTGGAAAGGACCTTTGATGGAAGTGCACTTTTTATGACATCCACCAGTTGTAATGTTGTAGTTATTGGCCTGTTTTCAACGATCTTATGAGCGATCTTACGGGCAAATTTTTCTTCGCCATATTCCCATAAGACTTGTGAAAGTCTTTCTTCCGAATATGAATTAACTACATCGTAGGCACTCAATGTGTCATCCTTATTCATACGCATATCGAGTGGTCCGTCATAGCGGTAAGAAAAACCTCTTTCTGCCTGATCAAACTGCGGTGATGAAACCCCCAGATCAAGAAGTATTCCGTCAGCCTGATCTACATATTTGTTCATATTTTTGAAATTATCGTGAATATAAACAACGTTCTTAAATTCTTTTAACTTTTCTTTTGATTCACTGATCGCTTCTTCATCCAGATCGAAACAATACAGTTTTCCGTTTTTCAGTTTTTCCAGAATCAGTTTGGAATGACCGCCTCTGCCCAGAGTTCCATCGATATAGATTCCATCCTCTTTGACATCAAGCAGTTCAATCGCCTTTTCTGGCATTACAGAAATATGGTCAGTCATTGTTCAAGAGATCACTCAGATTTTCAGCTACGTCTTCAAAGTTATCTGAAGCTTCAAGATAGTAATTATCCCAGGTAGCTTTATCCCAGATTTCAATATGGTCATTTGCGCCGATAACGACACATTCCTTGACGATATTGACTGGTTTGGACAGGAATACAGGAATCTGGATTCTTCCCTGATTATCCAGAGTACATTCCACCGCTCCACTTGTGAGCATTCTGATATATGCTCTGGCGTTCTTTTTGGTCGTTGGCAGCTTATTCAATTCTTCGAAGAGTTTATCCCACTGCTCGAGCGAATAGATAGTAAGACAGCCATCAAGACCTCTTGTCAGGATAAAAGTTGTATGAAGCTCCTCACGGAACTTGCTGGGTACGATAATTCTCCCTTTTGCGTCGAGATTATGTTGATACTCACCAATGAACATTTCCCACTTTTACCCACAATATACCACTTTCTACCACTATTATTCCATTTTGAACCACAAATGTAAAGAAAAAGTGCAAATATTTTTGCACTTTTTTGTATTTTTGAGATAAAAAAAGACGTTACTTCCAGCAACGTCAGTTTCTTATGCGATAAGCTTATTTTGCGCCACAGTTAGGGCAAGCACGATGAGCCAGTTTGTATTCACCGCAAGATGGGCATTTAACCATTGCAGGTGCCATTAATTTATAATGAGTTCTTCTTTTAGCTTTACGTGTCTTTGAATTTCTTCTCTGCTGAACAGCCATTGTTAATCATCCTCCTCAAACCTGTATTCTTTAAGCTTCTGTAAACGTGGATCTATCTCATCTTTTCGGGATGCTTCATAGTCTTCCTCAGATACAAAAGACCAACCATCCCCTCTAGAATACTCTATTTTTTTGTTTTTGACAACTTTTATCGGCACTTCCGGAACGACAATATATAAAACCATATCTTCAATGCTTTTCGTCTCATTCAGAAAGAATCCATCTTCATTTGGCTCTGATACGACCGGTTCATCTTCCGAAAGATCAAAAGAAACTTCCACATCTTCAAGAGTAATTGCATCAGGACAGATGAAAGTACCTGATAGCTGATAGTTTATCCTGAGTTCGTCTGAGGAACCATAATAGAAAGTGATATCACCTGTCACATTTTCTAGACGGCGCAGAAAAAGATTGTTTTCAACCTCGTATCTTTGAATTGCTACTGGATAGATTTTTTCATCCGCAATATTTGCCAGATCCTTAAGATATATCTTCACAAGCCTATTATATAATAATCTTATGAAAACTACAGGAATCGTCGTTGAATATAATCCTTTCCATAACGGACATAAATATCATATCGATCAGACAAGAAAGATTACTGAACCTGATGTACTGATTGCCTGCATGTCGGGAAACTACAATCAGCGTGGCGATATTTCGATTATCAATAAATTCAGTAAAACGGAAACAGCTCTAAAAAACGGTGTTGATCTTGTTGTTGAACTTCCATATATCTATACTCTTCAGAATGCCTATGTCTTTGGCTATAACGCCATAAGGCTCCTGAATATGCTTAAGATCAACGATCTGGTTTTTGGCTCTGAAACAAATAATCTCGAGGAACTGAAGAAATACGCCTCACTTCAGGTGGATGTCACCAGACTAAAACAACTGATGCACGATGGTTCATCCTACCCTTCATCTTATGGACTTTTAAGTGGATCGCTCTATCCCAACGATACCCTGGCGATCTGTTATCTTAAGGCACTTAAAGACACTGATATAGTTCCTCATTCCATTCAAAGAACAAACGACTACCATTCCGAGAATCTGGAAGTTATTGCCTCAGCTACCGCCATCAGAAAAGCTCTTAAAGATAATATTGATGTCTCTAATTCAACACCAATGAATATTACAGACCCTATCTTCAACAAGGACCTGTATCCTTATATCAGAAGATTACTGTTTACCATGGACAGAAAAGATCTGGCGGATATCTTTCTGGTTTCAGAAGGAATTGAAAACCTGCTTAAGGAAAATGCACTGAAATATGATAACTATGAAGAATTTATCACTCATTGTATATCCAGAAGATATACCAGATCCAGAATCCAGAGGATACTGATGCATATAGCTAATCAGATAAAAAAGGAAGATGTTGTTTCATTACCGGAAACTGATTATATCCGGGTATTGGGATTCAATCATAAAGGACAGGAATATCTTAAAGCAATCAAAGATGATGTAAAGATCGTGACACAATTCAAGAACATTCCTGAACCATTCAAAAACATCGAATGGAAAACTTCTCTTCTTTATGCCAGCCTGTGCAAGGATTCTAATGCATATATAAAAAGAGAGCTTCAGGGACCGGTAATCCTTTAAAGCTCACTAAAAAAGAAATCGGTTCATCATGAACCGATTATTTATTACATTTCAACGTTATGATATACTTCCTGAACATCATCTACTTCATCAAGATTGTCCAGTAATCTCTGCCACATTTCCTTATCGTGTTCATCGGTAAGTGTGACATATTCCTGTGGCAGCATCTTGATCGCACAGACTGAATATTCGCAATCAGGAATCAAAGCATCGATAGCTTCCTGAGCCTTATGCAGATCAGCAGGTGCAACATAGACTGTCATTTCACCATCTTCAACTTCAATATCATTTACATCAACATCAGCATTGATCAGAGTATCAAGCATAGTATCTTCATCTTCATATTTGAAGGAAAGTACTCCCAGATTGTCATAGTTGAAAGAAACAGAACCCTTGACACCCATCTTGCAATGAGACTTGTTGAAGCAGGAATTCATTGCTGCAACAGTTCTGTTGGAATTATCAGTAAGACAATCGATGATGATCGTTGCGTTACCAGGTCCAAATCCTTCATATCTTAATGAATCATATGATTCATTTGAACCGCCTTTGGCCTTTTCAATAGCTCTCTTGATGACATCAGCCGGAACCTGATTGGCCTTGGCTTCTTTTATTTTAGATCTTAAAGTAAGGTTCATATCCGGATCAGGAACGCCAGATTTAGCGGCAATATAGATTTCCTTGCCGTATCTTGAATAAACCTTTGATTTCATGGCAGCTGTTTTAGCCATTGCTGCCGCTCTTACTTCATGCGCTCTTCCCATAAATATTTCTACCTCACTATTTTTTTCTTTTCTTATTTTAATACTAAAAAATACATTTGACAAAACAAATGGTCCAACATTGGAAAAGCTTACTTCAGCTTATTTAGCTCATCGCGTTCAACCCAGTGATAGCCACAATCACGACAAATAAAACTGTAGGTTGTAGGATCGCCCATAGACTTATGTGACATCATTCTCATAATATTCAGAGAGTTACATTTAAAGCATTTAGGTCTATCCAGATCATAGATACCTCCAGTAACTGTTTCAATATTTTCGTTTTCAATCTTATTTTTATCGTTCATGAGTATTTACCTCCGGTATTAAATAAATAACAGAAAAACCGGGATGCATAAAGCATCCCGGTTGTTGTCTTACTTGTTAAGCACTTCTTTAACAAGTGCGCTTACTTCGGATTCAGTATGACACTTGATAGCTTTGTTTGCCAGATCTTCCATTTCCTTCTTATTCAGCGAAGTGATGATCTTTCTGGTAGGAAGGATCCTGGAAGCTGACATCGAAAATTCATCAAGTCCGAGTCCAAGAAGTACAGGAGCGGCCATTGGATCGCCACCCATTTCACCACACATACCACACCATTTGCCCTGTGAGTGTGCGCCTTCGATCGTCATCTTGACCAGTCTCAGGATAGCTGGGTTAAGCGGCTGATACAGATAAGCTACTTTTTCTGACATACGGTCAGCAGCCATTGAATACTGAATGAGATCGTTTGTACCGATTGAGAAGAAATCAGCATACTTAGCAAATTCATCAGCGAGAACTGCGGAAGCAGGAATCTCAACCATCATACCGATTTCAATCTCATCAGAGACCTTGACACCTTCTTTGAGAAGTTCTTCCTTGGTATCAAGTACAAACTGTTTAGCGTTCTTGAATTCATCGATCGTAGCGATCATTGGGAACATGATCGCGAGTTTACCATATACTGAGGCACGTAGGAGTGCTCTGACCTGAACCTTGAAGATATCCTTGCGATCAAGACATAGTCTGATTGCACGATATCCTAAGAACGGATTCATTTCCGGATCGAATTCAAAATAAGGAAGTTTCTTATCACCACCGATATCCAGTGTTCTGACAACAACTCTCTTACCTTGTGCTCTTTCCAGAACTACCTTATATGCTTCAAACTGATCTTCCTCACTTGGGAAGTCATCAGTAGATTCCATGTAGAGGAATTCTGTACGGTATAATCCAATACCTTCTGCACCATTGGAAATGACATTATCCATATCCTTAGGTGAACCGATATTGGCAACAAGTTCAACCTGGTGTCCATCTGTAGTAATAGATGGTTTATCAAGCAATACCTGCAGAGCCTGTTTCTCTTCCAGGAATTCAGCACGTTTCTGCTGATATTCCTTGAGTTCAGCTTCACTTGGATTTACGATAACTGTACCTTCCTTGGCATCAAGGATGAGCATATCGCCATTCTTGCAGGAAGTCATGATACCAGTACATCCAACAACAGCAGGTAAGCCTAAAGCAACAGCCATGATCGCAGCATGAGAAGTCTTACCACCGATTTCTGTAACGAAACCTAGAGCGTATTTCTTATCAAGCTGTGCCGTATCAGATGGAGTCATTTCTTCTGCTACGATGATTACTTCTTCATCGATCGAAGAAAGATCTGGAATAGTCAGACCAAGCAGATTGCATAAGAGTCTGAAGGAAACATCCTTGATATCAGCTGCTCTTTCTTTGAAGTAAGGATCATCCATGGATTCAAACATGCTTACTAATGAATCAGACACACTCTTGGCAGCCTGATCTGCATTAGTTCCTTCCTTGATCATCGCAATGATCTGGTCCTTGAATTCTGGATCCTGTGCCATCATCAGATGAGCATCAAAGATTGCGAGTTCTTCTTCAGCAAGTCTCTTGCTGGCTCTTTCCTTGATAGCTTCGATATCACTGATTGTTTTATTCAGGGCATCATCGAATTTCTTAAGATTTGTCTCAACATCAGCCTTAGCTTCACTTAAAACAATCTTAGGCTGCTCTAATTTATATACCTTTCCTATCGCAATTCCACTGGAAGTTGCTATTCCTTTTAACATAAAAATCCTCCTATATCTAATACAATTATACTTCTTAAAGCACATTACAGACAACGTAGAAAATTTGCATATGCCGATACACGATAACGATAGTAAGAGGGCTCAGAAAAGTAATTTCTGTACCATTTACCTCTCTGGCCCTCTAATACTTCTTTCTCTATTATCAGACGCTCTTCCTGACGCAATGATTCAGCTACATATTCCATATGATAGACATTACGTCTATGATATTCCAGAACACTTTGAGGATAATTCATAATATTATCCATATATTCGTTCAGGATTCTCTTGCTGTTAAGGTAGGATCTTGATAATAAATCGATTTCTAATTTGTCTTTTTTATTCCTTTTCATACTATCTCCTTCATGAAAAGGATGCGCTTTTTTCTTTAGACCTTATTCGTTTACTTCGATCAGTCCATATCCTCCATCGTTTCTCTTATATACAACAGCGAGTCTTTCACTGTCGATATCCTTATAGATAAAGAAAGAATGAGACAACATTTCCATACGCATGATAGCTTCATCAAGAATCATTTCATCCGCAAAGATCGTTTTAGTTCTGACAGGTGTATCGGCTTCGCTGTCATTTTCTTCATAGAAATTTTCTGCTAAAGAATCCTTATGTCTTCTTGAAAGTCTGCCCTTCTGTCTTCTGATCTGATCTTCCAGTTTATCAATTGCCAGATCAACAGCGGTAGAGAAGTCTTCATGAACGACTTCCGATCTCATAAGTCCTACTTTCGTAGGAACATTTACTTCTACTTTCAGTGCGTTTCCATAGATCTTTACTGTAACTTTGGCACTCTGTGCCTCGTCAACGACAATGTATTTGTTTAGCTCGGAAAGACGGTTCTCAATCTTTTCTCTCATCTTGTCGTTAACTGTTACATTTTCACCATAAATAGCGAATTTCATAAGTCTACCTCCTATATTTTATTTAGACCCAATCATGAGTTTAATAAGCCAACGATATACTAAGAATAATCCATAGGCATCAAGGGAACAGTACTCCTTAAGGTTTTCAACAATCTTGTTTCCCTCTTCGTTATCTGCCTTTTCAATATCACGCCAGTTAAAGACGGCTTCCATACCATCATAGATATCTAGATCCTTATAGGAATAATCCGAACAGATATCTACAAGCTTCTTTAATGTAAAATTTCCCTGCATCCTGACATCATAGACCAGTCCTTCACTGAATGGTTCAGCAAGATCAATAAATCTGGCGATAATCTTTTTTAATTTACTGTTGTATTCAGGATAGATATCCGCAAGTTCCCGAAGTCTCAAGACCTCTGCACCTATGGCGTTATATGCAAGGATCGGTCCCTTTTCTGGAAGATATTCGATCAATGCCTCCACAAACTCCTTGCGGCAATCTCCTGTTCCGACAAAGGTTCTGTGTTCCATATGTCCTTTTTTATCAATGTAATACAAGGCGAATTCGAAACATATAACATCCATCGGTTTCATCTTGTAGTATTCCGGTACAAGATAGCGATCCCATTCAAAATCAATAAAGGAAATTGGCCTGTAATCCAGTTTCTTCAGCCATTCACCTAAAGCCAGGCGATCCAGAAACAGTCCGCCATTACGTGAAGCCATGATCTGAGCGTATTGAACCTTGTTTCCTTCCAGCCATTTCGGATCAGCATCCTTTAAAGTCCTGATACCGTTTTGATACATCTTGTTTTTATTCTTGCTGGAAACAAGAGACAGGATCGAATCATCAGGATCCTTCATCTCATCAGGGAAACATTTATCATAGTACTCGCACAAGCCATTGAGCTTACAATAGCGACATTTCTTAGCCTTGTTTTTTTCAATCGAGAAATCAGACATCTCATTGATCAGATAATCATAATCAAAATCCTTTTCTCTGACGATATCGATGATCTTTCTCTTCTGATATTTCTCTGTACAGACAAAGAGTTGCTGAACATCGATCGTTCCTTCATTGACATAGTTTTCATTGAAATAAACGATATAGATATCATTTACTCTTAATCCCAATCTTTCCAAGACCTTGACAGAAGTCCTGTAAGTGATCAGATCAAGTTCCTTGATAAAGGTATTGTAATAAACAAAACACAGATCAAAGCTTCCATTTTCCAGTCTATGCATGAATGGAATATTGATACGCATTTCTCCATCCATGAAACGGGGATGAATATACCATTCATAGTTATACATTTCATTGAAAAAACGATCAGTTGGATCATTTCTTATACCTTCAAAATAATTGGTGAAACCAAAATAACTGGTTAAAAGATCAATTATATTTTTATCAGATCTCAAATATGGTCTGTAAGACGAACTCTCATCGCGGCTATAAAAGTATAATCGCTCACATCGCAAATACTTTTTTAAGTCACTTATATGATACATATCTACCTCTTGTCTATATTATATCGTATTTGAACAATATAAAACTAGATAATATAATCATAAATATGAAAATATACTGCGATAAATGCCATGAAGATATTACGGCAGAATGCAATAAGAATATCGAAAACTACAAGATTGGAAAAGTTATCTGTCCTAAGTGTCATTATGAACAGAAACGCTATATTTCCGAAGCCGATATCCTCTTGTTTTTTGGATTAAGCGAAGTATCGTATATCATCTTTTCTTTGCTTAGTGTTCTGATCTTTTCCAAAATCGGAGTGAATATCTATTCGATACTGATATCAATTAGTCTACTGGTTCTTTCCTACTTCATTTCAAAACAGTTCTCATCAGGCATATATGAAAAAGCCTACTTCAAGCAAGATCTGAAATATAAGACATTTGATGAAGATGAAAAGGCAATTCAGAGAAATCTCAATTGGCAATTCCTGCTCTTCTTTGCGATAACGATCACCTTTATCACCATGGATGAAGGAAAAATCTTCTTTGGTATCGCGATGCCACTAGCTGCTGCCCTTTCATTCTTAAAGTTCTATCTGCAATTACAAAACGAAAGAAAAGCAAAATAAAAGATTCCGCTACTAATCAACGGAATCTTTTTTATATTGTTAGATTATTATTTCTTAGCTATGTACTTTCTGATATCCAGAGCGATAGCTACAACGATTACGATACCCTGTACGATGTAAGTCCAGGCTGTATCGATTCCCAAGAAGGTCATTTCGATCTTCAGGATCTCGAATACCAGAACACCGACCAGAATACCTGATACTTTACCAGTACCACCATTAACTGATACACCACCGATTGTACATCCGGCGATGGCGAACAGTTCATAACCGTTAGCCAGGTTAGATGAAGTACCACCGGCTTTTGCACCAAGCATGAAACCTGCCAAAGCGAATAATGCAGCAGCGATCATATATGATACGATCGTCATTCTTGTAGTATTGATACCTGATACTTCAGCAGCATCTGGGTTACCACCGATTGCATACATCTTCTTGCCATAAGGAGTGTGATTATATAAGAACCACATTATCAGCATTACTACTGCCGTAACAATGGCCAGATTAGGAATCAGCGGAATATTCAGGAATGAACCAGCTGCCCAGTCAGTGTATTCAGGAATCAGACCACCGATAGGCTGTGCGCCTGTATAAATCAAGGCGATACCATAGACGATTGTCTGCATACCATATGATCCGATAAATGCTGGAACATGAAGTTTAGAAACAACCAGACCATTGATCAGACCGATTGTGATCGCAAAGCCAATCATAACCAGAATACATACAACCCACATATTCATTGGTTCCATATTTGGATATACCTTACCAGCATAATCCATTCTCTGTAGCAGAGTTGCACAGATACAGCCAGCTAAACCTACCTGTCGGCCGGCAGATAAGTCGTTGTTTCTCATGATCAGAACACCGGAGATACCTAAGGCAATAACCATACGGACTGATGTATTAGCCAGAAGGTTCTTGATATTTGCCATAGAGAAGAATCTTGGATTCTGTATACCTACAAATATTGCAGATGCGATGATCAGGATGATCAAAGCGTTACTAATTAAGAATTGAACTAGGTCAAATTTCTTTTTATTTTCAGTTTTCTCTGACATTTTTATTCTCCTTTAACTCTTGAATCTGGTTGAGAGTTCCATGATCTTTTCCTGATTCATATCTTCTCCTTCAACCACTCCGGTAATTCTTCCTTCACACATTACCATGATACGATCACAGATACCTATCAGTTCCGGCATTTCTGATGATACGACGATGATTGTCTTTCCTTCAGAAGCAAGTCTGCCAATGATGGAATAGATCTCATACTTGGCACCGACATCAATGCCTCTGGTAGGTTCATCCATGATCAGTACATCAGGTTCTTTAGCCAGCCAACGAGAGATGATGACCTTCTGCTGGTTACCACCGGACAGGTTCTTGATCTGTTCTTTCGGGCTTGGTGTCTTGATTGAAAGTTCATTGATCGATCTGTTTACGACTTCATTGATCTTCTTATGATCGAGCATCACTCTGAATTTCAGATAGTCATCAAGTGAAGCTACCGCAACGTTATCAGTGATCGAGAGAACTCCGAAGATTCCTCTGGCTCTTCGATCTTCTGTGATCAGAGCAATACCATTCTTGATCGCATCTTCCGGACATTTGATCTTTAAGGTCTGTCCTTCATAATAGACAGTTCCAGATGTGATTCCTCTAAGACCATAAATAGCTTCCATGAGTTCAGTTCTTTGTGCACCGACCAGACCGGCAACGCCGTAGATCTCGCCTTTGCGAACTGAGAAGGAACAGTCTTTGAATGAATTATCAAGTACTGAATCGAAATCCTTTACTTCAAATACTGTTTCACCTGGAGTATTGATCTTTGGAGGATAGAGATCCTTGAGTTCACGTCCAACCTCTTTCGCAATGATAAAGTCTGTTGTAAGACCTTCAGCTGGCCAGGTACCGATGTATTGACCATCACGCATTATCGTGACATCATCAGATATCTTCAGGATCTCGTCCATCTTATGTGAAATATAAATAACACCACAACCATTAGAAGTTAAACGCTTAATTATCTCAAACAGCTTGTCAACTTCCTTCTGGGTTAATGATGAAGTAGGCTCATCTAAAATAATAATCTTGGCATTGGCACTTACTGCCTTAGCAATTTCTACTAACTGCATTTGAGAAGTAGAAAGTGTACCAAGCTTATCGGTGGCTTTGAATTCAAGTCCCAGATCATCAAGAAGTGCCTGTGTATCTTCATACATCTTCTTATGATCAACAACTTTGATTGGTCCAAAACCTTTTGTCGGATATCTTCCGCAATAGATATTCTCTGCTATAGATCTATCCCGTATCGGCATAAGTTCCTGATGAACCATTGCGATACCTCTTTGTAAAGCATCAAAAGGGTCAGTGATATTAACTTCTTCGCCATTATATATGACGGTACCCTCGTCTTTTTTATAAATACCAAACAGACATTTCATCAAAGTAGATTTTCCGGCTCCATTTTCACCCATCAATGAGTGAACATGACCCGGCTTCAACTGTAAAGAAACATGGTCTAAAGCCTTAACACCAGGGAAGGATTTACAGATATCTTTCATTTCCAGAATGTATTCTGACATATATTTCTCTCCTTCAAACAATAAAGAAGAGTTACATGAGACATGTAACTCTTCTAGCAAAACAAATAATCTTATTTAATGTACTGATCAGCGTTAGCAGTAGTAACCATTACGTAAGGAACGTAGTTTACTTTCTGAGTGATTTCCTCACCAGCTAACAGTTTAAGAACTGATTCACAAGCAGCAGTAGCCTGGCCCATGTCATCGTTCAATACTGTACCAGTCATAGTACCAGCTTTAACCATTTCGCAGCATTCAGTTAAAGCATCAACACCTACCAGGTAGATATCTTCGCCAACTTTTCTGCCAGCAGCACTAATAGACTGAGCAGCACCAAGTGCCATACCATCGTTGTTGCAGAATACTACTTCGATATCATCACCGAATGAGTTTAATGCAGAAGCAACGAGTTCCTGACCCTTAGCCTGATCCCACATACCAGTTTCCTGATATAAGCATTCAACTGCAACGTTGTTGTCAGTTAAATATTTGATTGAATATTCAGTTCTGAACTTAGCATCTGAGTTTTCTGGGTCACCCATGATCATGATGTATTTAACAACACCATCACCATTCAGATCGCCATGGTTTGGCTGATCATAAATGATCTGTCCCTGATAAGTACCTGAATCTCTAGCGTCAGCACCAACGTAGCAAGTCTTTGGACCATACTGGTAGTCAGCGATTTCACGGTTGATGAATACAGTAGGAATACCAGAATCTTCAACAGCCTTAGCTAATGCTGGAGAAGAAGTCTGAACCAGGTTAACAATCATAGCATCAACACCCTGAGAAATGAATGTGTTGACCTGTTCTGTCTGAGTAGCAACATCATTAGCACCATCAACGATAGTTAATTCATACTGTGTGCCACCTTTAGCGTTAAGATCATCAAAATACTTCTGGATATTCTGACGATAAAGAGTCATGAAGTTATCATCAAACTGATAGATAGCAACACCGATCTTGACTGTATCAGATGAAGTAGATCCGCCATTGCCTGAGTTGTCATCTTTTTTACCACAACCAACAAGAGCGAAAACCATCAATACAGCCAATAAAATACTTAAAAGCTTTTTCATTTTTTCCTCCTTGGACCTCTGTCCATAATTTAATGATAATCAAAAATGTAAACGATTACAATAATTTGCTTTCACAATTTATTCACAAATCAAATTACTTGACTTTTAGTGTTTTTATTAGTATAAGTAAGTAAACCGATGACGAAGAGTAAGTAGATTCTAAGGCTTCTTGTAGAGAGCTGCTGAATGGTGAAAAGCAGTAGAAAGTGTAGGATTGAATGGACTTCCAAGGGTCGACAGAAATGGCAACAGAGTATGAAGAACGAAGTGGCACTTCGTAAAAAAACCAGCATATGATAGTATGCGTAAGAGGATGTAGAATACTACATCAAGCCGGGTGGCACCGCAGGAAATTATGATCCTGTCCCAGCAAAATTGGGACAGGATTTTTATTTTTCAAGGAGGAAAAGAAATGAAACTGACAAGACGATGGCGTAGTTCTTTCAGATAATAGACATTATTTTTAAACAATCAGAAAGGACAAAAAACATGAAAAAAATAATTACTATCTTAATCAGTTTATTAATGCTTATTTCTCTATCAGCTTGTAACTCCAATAATGTTTCAGAAAATGAAACAGCCAATGATACTATTACCATTGGTATCTGCAACTATGTCGATGATGCTTCATTGAATCAGATTGTCGACAACATCAATGCCCGCCTGGAAGAACTGGAAAAACAGAATAACACTTCAATCGAAGTTCTGTATGATAACGCCAACGCCGATGCGAATGTCATGCGTCAGATAATCTCTAATTTCATCAGTAAAGATGTTGATCTGATGGTCGGTATTGCTACACCGGTTGCTATGGATATGCAAGCCATGACCGAAGACAACAACATCCCTGTTGTCTTTGCAGCCGTCTCTGATCCGTTAGCTGTTGGTCTGGTTGATTCATTAGAAAAACCAGGCAAGAATATTACCGGTACTTCTGATTATCTTAATACCAGCGCCATTATGAATCTGATCAGTGCTTATGCACCTGAAATCAAGAAAGTCGGATTATTATATGATGCTGGTCAGGACGCTTCTACTAATCCAATCATTGAAGCAAAGAAATATCTTGATGATCAAGGAATTGCCTATGTTGAAAAGACAGGCACAAATGTTGATGAAATAAAACTAGCCGTCAGTGCTCTTATTTCTGAAGGTGTCGAAGCGATCTTCACTCCTACTGATAATACTGTCATGACAGCAGAACTTTCGATCTATGAACAGATCAAAGATGCCGGAATCTTACATTACACCGGTGCTGATTCATTTGCACTCAATGGTGCCTTCTTAGGATATGGCGTTGATTATGCCAATCTGGGAAGACAGACCGCTGATATGATCTATGATATTCTCTTCAATAACGCTGATCCTGCAACTACTCCAGTCAAGACATTTGATAACGGAACCGCAACGATCAATGAAGATATCTTAAATGAAATGAATATTTCTTTCGATATGATCAAGGAAGTATTTGCACCTTACTGTACTGAAATCAAAACAATTAAAACAGCAGAAGAATTTGAATAGTCTATGAGTTCTCTTATTTATACAACATTAGAATTATCTCTTATTGGCTCACTTACCGTATTAGGCCTTTATTTAAGCTACACGGTGCTTAATGTCTGTGACCTGTCAACTGATGGCTGCTTCACATTAGGCGCGTGTGTGGCCGCGGTATTCTGTCTGAGTGGACATCCTTATCTGGCTATTGTTGCTGCCATGGTTTCCGGCATGATCTCAGGACTTATCGTTTCACTTTTACAGACCTATTTTGGTATAAATTCCCTTCTATCAGGAATCATAGTCAATACCGGCCTCTATTCTATCAATATCGCCATCATGGGTAATTCATCATTACTCAATATGAACAAGGCTGATACGATTTATACACTTATCAAGGAATTATGTAAGGATACAATCTTTAAAAGTAACAGTTTCCTGTTAGTCGATATCTTCTTTGTACTGATAGTGATCCTGTTATTAAACAGTTTCCTTAAAACCAGGATCGGTCTGGCAATAAAAGCTACCGGAGATAACGCCACAATGGTTGAAGCTTCTTCCATTAATCCTAATATCACAACAATCATTGGACTTTGCATATCCAACAGTTTTACAGCTTTATCAGGTGCACTATTGGCAATGTCACAGAAATCAGTCAATATCGATATCGGTTCAGGAATGGTTACGATTGCCCTCGCTTCACTTCTTATCGGCAGAATCCTGTATCGTAAGAATAAGACTTCTGTCAAGCTGCTATGCGCCTTAATTGGAACGATGATCTTCAGAAGTATCTATGCTTTGGCTTTAAGACTCAATATGCCAGCCTATCTGTTAAAACTGGTTTCAGCTCTTATCGTAGCATTGACGATCTCTATTCCATATATCAGAAGTCAGATTCCTCTATTAAGAAGAAGAATTCAGATCAGTAAAGGAGTAAGGCAATGATTGAGATAAAACAGCTTAAAAAGATCTTTAATCAGGGTACCATAAATGAAAAGACCGTAATTAATAATATCGATCTGACAATAAATGATGGTGATTTTATTTCATTGATCGGTGCAAACGGTTCAGGCAAATCAACATTGCTTAATTGTATATCTGGCGCTCTTATCCCTGAACAGGGAAATATCATTCTGGATGGCAAAGACATCACCCTTGACAGTCAACACGCTAGAGCACATGATATAGGTCATCTGTTTCAGGATCCTATGGCAGGTACAGCTCCTCATATGAGCATTGAAGAAAATCTGGCTCTGGCTGCAAAAAGCGGATCTTGGCTAGCTAAGATTAACGAAAATGATCGTAACAGATTCAAGAAAATACTATCTGAACTGAATATGGATCTCGAAAACAAACTGCAGGTGGAAGTTGGGCTTTTGTCAGGTGGAATGAGACAGGCGCTGACTCTTGTAATGGCGACTATCAATGTTCCAAAACTCCTGTTACTGGATGAGCATACTGCCGCCCTTGATCCGCAAAGTGCCGACAAGATAATGCAGTTGACTAAGGATGTCGTTGAAAAAAATAATCTTACCTGTATGATGGTAACACATAATATGCAATCAGCACTCGACTATGGAAACAGACTGCTGATGATGCATCAGGGAAAGATCATCATTGATCTGAATAAACAGGAAAAAGAAAAACTTACTGTTAACGATCTGCGAGAACTCTTTAAAAAGAATTCGGACACCGAGTTATCAACAGATCGTATGTTGTTAGTTTAAAAAGGTTGCTTCTTAAGAAGCAACCTTTTAATTCTTATATAACTTTAACTGTTCCAAATGGTCTGATCTTTACTTCCAGAAGTGAATCTTCACCAAAGACGGCATACATCAGTTTTCTGAAATCATAGAGCCTGTCTTTTGGAACAATGACCTGGATGGTACCTTCAAAGCCACCGCCATGAACACGATATGCCCCTTCAGAATCTAAGAACATGTCACACAGTGCCAAGGCGATCGAAAGTGATTGTGAATTAACACGGGAAGCAGGATAGACATTTTGCAGATATTCAAATGATGAATGTCCTGATTTCTTCATCAGTCTGAGCAGTTTATCGATATCTTTGTTTCTGATAGCTTCTCTTTCCTTAACAGCTCTTTCATCTTCGTTAAAGAAATGGAATGCTCTTAATATTCCTCTGTCATTTCCGACTTTTCTTCTGAGACTCTTCAGATTCTTTAAGAATTCTTCTTTTGATGAATCAGCAAGATATTCAACACCTAACTGATGTGCAACATCTTTTATCTCTCCCGGGATAGCTGCATATTCACTGGAAAGATCTGAATGATCACCTTTGGTGTTTACCAGTATGAGCTGATAGCCGTAATCTGTAAATGAGAAATCAAAATTTTCAATGGCTGGTGATTCCGGATCTTTAAAATCGATCGCAACAAAGCCACCAACAGAGATGGCCATCTGATCTAGTAAACCACTAGGTTTGCCGAAATAGAAGTTTTCAGCATACTGACCGATCTTTGCTCTTTCGATTGGTGAAACTGCATCGTCATTAAAAAGAGAATTGAATATTTCAACAACCATCACTTCAAAACAAGCCGATGATGATATACCTGATCCAACCAGAACTTTTGATTCGCATAAGGCATCAAAACCGCCAATCTTGTACCCTAACTGTTTGAGTCTTGCTGCAATTCCTCTGATGAGTGCCTTGGAAGTATTACTTTCCTCGGAAACAACATTCAGTTCAGAAAGATCGACAGGATCAACATTGAAATCTCTGTCATGATAAACAACAATATTGGTATCATTTCTTTTTACAACAGCAAGATTATCAATATTCAGACTAGCTGCTATGACATGACCATGCTGATGATCGGTATGATTGCCACCAATCTCACTTCTTCCAGGTGAAGAAATAAAATGATAGTCGCCATCACCGTAAAGTTTATAGGCATCATTAAGTAGGTTCAGATATCTGGCCTTTTCTTCTTCCAGATCAGTACTGCAGATGATCTTTGAAAGCATATCATCGATCTTATCTGAACAGATATATTCTTTTAATTCGTTATAATTCATAATTAATCCAAATGTGACTTTCCTATCATGGCAGCGCCTAAAACACCAGGTTCAGAAAGGCTGGCTTTAAGGATTGGAACATCCTTCATGCCTTCATGAGCCATGGATTTGAAATATTCACGCAACTGATCAAAATACATTGCTGAAGAATGTGAACATCCTCCACCAATTACAAAGCAATCAGGTGCACAGATTGCCGAAATAGCTGATAGACAGGTTGCCAGATCCTTTGCCATCTTATCTAAGATTGCCTTGGCGATCTCATTTCCTTCACCTGCCAGCATAAATACCTTTCTGGCTGAATCAGCTTCTTCGCCAATCAGTTCCTTTCCAATCAGACCGATCGCTGTACCAGAAGCTACAGTTTCAACACCGCCTTTATTCAGATGAGAATAGACAGGATATAATTTAGCGTCAGGATCAACGATGACATTGGCAACTTCGCCTGCATAACCCTTGTGTCCAGAGATTACCTTGCCATTGATAACCAGTGCTCCACCGATACCTGTTGAATGAGTAATAAAATAAACGATATTATATCCTCTTCCTGCACCCAATACTGCTTCAGCTAAGCCGGCAGCGTTGGCATCATTGTCCAGAAATACTGGGATGCGGGTATAATCTTCGATATTTTTTGCGAAAGGATATCCTTCACAACCAGGTATATTGGTAGCCTGGGTAATGACATTCTTTTCGCCATCTACAGGTCCTGGAATAGCTAAACCTATCGATCTAACTCCATTAAGGTCAAATTTTCCCAGCATCCTTAAAATGTTGGCTTCGATCTTTTCCGGTCCTTCCTTGCCATGAGAAGGTTCGATCATATCCTGAATGATTCTACCCTCTTCATCGACTTTGGCAATTCTGACGTTTGTACCGCCTAAATCAATTCCTACATAGTAATTCATTATCTATACCTCTTTTTTCTTTATTATACCAAGCAAGTCATAGTTTTTATATCCAGTGATTTCAACATCATAGAAATCACCGATGTTAAGTGGTTCATCATTTCTGATATAGATGACACCATCAATACCATCCGGAGCTGAGAGATAGCTTCTGCCAACATAGCGATCAAAAAGCTCTTCATATCTTTCGATCAGCGTTTCATATGTCTTTCCGATTCTTTCCTTATTCTTCTGATCAACGATCTGCTGCTGTAATGACATGAGTTTCTCATAACGCTCATTTTTCACTTCTTCATCGATCTGATCATCCATTTCAAAGGCTTTTGTATCTTCTTCTGGTGAATAGGTAAAAGCACCTAGAGAATCAAACCTGATCTTTTCGACCAGATTCATCGTATCATTAAAAGTCTGCTCAGTTTCATGAGGGAAGCCAACAATCATGGTTGTTCTTATTACTGCATCAGGAAAATAGTTTCTGATCATAGCGATCTTTTCTTCAATGAGTTTTACACTGCCTCTGCGGTTCATCAGTTTCAGGATCTCGTCATTGCCATACTGAACAGGAATATCAAAATAAGGCAATACTCTTTGACATTTCTTCATTTCAATAAGCAGATCTTCCTCGATCTCATCAGGATACATATACAAAATCCTGATCCATTTGAAGTCGATCTTATCAAGTTCTCTGATGAGATCTTTCAGTCTGAATTCACCATATAGATCATGTCCATAGTAGGTCGTATCCTGGGCAACGACATTAAGTTCCTTGACACCCATCTGAGCGAGTTTCTTAGCTTCAGCGACATTTTCTTCGATCGTATAGGAACGGCAATTGCCTCTGATCAGAGGAATCGCACAATAGGTACATCGATTATCACAGCCATCAGAGATCTTCAGATAGGCAGTATATGAATTGTTTGCGAGTTTGCGGTTCTTACCATAACTGTTGATAAAACGATGGTCAAACAGCTTGGAAAGAAGCTCAGGAAGCATGTGATAATCTTCTACCTTGACAAACAGATCAACTTCCGGAAATTCCTTTACACAGTCTTCAAAATAGCGCTGAACAAAACAGCCGGTAACGATCAGTTTTTTCAGTCTGTCCTTTTTGTATTCTGCGATCTCCAGGATTGTATCGATCGCTTCCGTCTTGGCCGAAAGGATAAATCCACAGGTATTGATCACAACGGCATCACACTTCTTAAGATCATATTCATACTCAAAAAAAGGATCATCAAAAAGTCCGATGATGTTTTCACTGTCAACAAGATTTTTAGCACAGCCTAAAGATATAAATCCAATTTTCATTTTAGTTCACCAAATTAGTAAGATTATTAGCCCACTTATAACTATTATATCGTTTTAAAGTCAAAAAGAATCTTACGACCTGTTCGATCTGACATAACAGGACCAGAAAAACGATATCCTTGACACCAAAATAAACTCCCGCAAAAGCGATTGGAATACCAACCGTATACATGATGCCGGAATCAAGAAGATTGTAGACGGCAGAATCTCCGCCGGCTTTAAGTGTACAGAACATTACATAGGTAAAGATTCTTAAGAAAGCTTTAAAACCATACACCTGTAAAAGTCTGGTACATAGTATCTTGGTCTCAGGATCAGAGATATTGTATAGTCTCAAAAATACCGGACTCAATAAGACCATAAAAAGCCATAAAAGAAGTCCTACTACAAACGATAGACCCAGATGATACTTTGATTCTTCCTTAGCCTGTTCAATACGACCTCTGCCAAGTTGCGTACCGACAAGGATCGAGACAGCTTCGCCATAGCCCCAGACGATAAACAGAGCCAATGAGAAGATTTCTGAGCCGATATATATAACTTCCATTGATCCGCTTCCTAACATTCCATATGCCTTGTTGAAAAGCGACTGACCAAAGCCAAACAGGATCTCATTAAAAGCTATTGGCATGATCTTGATGATGAAAGGTTTGATGAAACCAAAATCAAAACTAAACATCTCTTTTAGGCCAAGGTAGAAGACCGGCTTACGTAAAAGTGTATATACGATCATCCCTGTACAGCACAAGATCTCTGTCAGCAAGGCAGCCATTCCTGCCCCAGCTACCCCTTGTTTAAAGACAAAGATAAAAAGATAATTATTCAGAATATTCAAAGCGACATACGCCGCTGATTCTATGAAAGTTACTCTGGTCAGATGCATCGATTGAAACATGCATTTGATCGAAAGCGTAATGCAAAGAAAGATCAGCGAAATAAAGACATAACGCAGATAGATATATGAGTGTTCCAGTATTGTAAGATCATTCAGATAAAACAAGAGAAGCTGTCTGCCAAAAAGAAAGACAATCGCAATCCATAAAAAGGTGTGAAGCAACGATAAGACAATAAAGACACCTTGGGTCTTTGCCATATTCTTATATTGTTTTGCGCCAAAAAACTGGGCTCCAAACAAAGCTGCTCCAGCTTCAATACCCCAGAGCATATAGTTATGAAGATTCAGGACATTTGTCGCATTGCCAACAGCAGTAACCATGCCAATGGAAGATACCATGATAGAAGCAATGATTGATCGACAGCTTAGCAGAAGCTGTGAAAGTGCACATGGTAAAGCAACTCTCAGCACTCTTTTATAGAAATCTTCATCACCGATATATTTACTCAACATATAAATATTATACAAAAAGAAACAAGATTAATTGCTCTTGTTTCTCTGATTCTGTTTATATCTTTCTTTTCTCTCTTCCTTGATCTTAGCCTGAATGAATTCTCTTCTTTTCTTACGTTTGATTCTTTCGACTTCGATGTTCTTTTTCTTCTTGTAGTTAGGCTTAACTTTTTCGTTTTTACGATGAAGAGTCTTAACGATCTGCTTTTCATCAAGATTTGTTTTAATCTGTCTTTTTTTAGTAGGATTGTTTGCTTCCTTCCAGCTACCTCTCTTGAATTCTCTCGCTGTAAAATTAATGCCCTTCTTATTCAGCTGCTTGATGGCAGGAAGATCATCTTCCTTGTAAAGCAAGAAACAGGTACCGTCTTTTTCATTTCGGCCAGTTCTACCAGCTCTGTGCATATAAAACTGCAGCTGTTCTGGCAGGCCCATAGAAATAACATGCGAGATTCCATCAATATCAATACCACGCGATGCTACATCAGAAGCGATCACATAACTGTATTTCTTGGCTTTCAGATCCTTGATGGCCTTCATTCTGGTACGTGAATCAAGTCCACCATGAAGTAACAGTGCTTTTACACCCTTTTCTTGCAGATATTCGTAAGTTGCGTCAGCTTCATCCTTGCTGTTAGCAAATATCAGACAGACATATGGTTTAAAGCCTGGCAGAATATCATATACTACTTCCTTGTAATCCTTGTGCTTACAATTGATCAACACATGATTGATACGTGGATCTCTTTTCTTATCGGTAACTCTGACGATCTTTGGGTTAGACAGATATTTTTTGACAAAGGAATTGAGTTCTTCTGGGAATGTTGCAGAAAAACACAGCACTTCCGGATTCTTGACCATATGTGAAAAGACAGCATCGATATCTTCAAGAAAACCATATTCCAGTGTCATATCAGCCTCATCAATGACAAACATCTGCACAAAATCTACTCTTAAGGCATTGGACACAAAAAGATCCTTGATCCTGCCTGGTGTACCGATAACAATATGAGGAGCCTTCTCCAGTTTTGATATGGCCTTTTTCTTATCAGTTCCACCTGAAAGCAACTGGATCCTCAGATCTGGAAAGACCTCTTTCATCACTTGAGCATTCTGATTGACCTGGTAAGCCAACTCTCTTGTTGGAAGAGAAATCAGAACCTGCGTCTTATCAGATTGCGGATTGATCATCTCCATGATTGGAATCAGATAGGCATGAGTCTTACCTGTACCAGTCTTGGATAAAGCGATCACATCCTTGTTTGATGAGGTATATTTCAGGACTTCACTTTGAACAGCACTCAGTTCTTCAAAACCGTTCAGTTCAAGGAATTTCAGGGTTGTTTCTTTAAGTTTTCTATTCATACGCATCTATTTTAACATAATGTATAATCTAATTATGGAAATAAAAAAAGTGATACCAAGTGGCTATTGTAAAGGTGTTGTCAACGCTATCAAGATGGCCAAACAGACCAGAGAAGACTATCCTAATGAAAAGATCTACGTGCTTGGCATGCTGGTACACAACTCTTATGTCTCGGAAGAGCTTTCTTCCCTGGGAATCGTGACACTTGATGACAGCAACTGCAGCAAGGATGAATTACTTGATCAGATAAATGAAGGTATTGTGATCTTTACAGCTCATGGTATTTCAGATGCAATAAAAGCCAAGGCTAGTGCCAAGGGACTTAAATATGTCGATGCCAGCTGTGTCGATGTGTTAAAGACACAAAATATCATCAAGGATTATCTCAAGCTCGGTTATGATGTTATCTATTTTGGCAAGAAAAGACATCCGGAAGCTGAAGCGGTCATTTCAATATCAGAAAAGATCCATCTTGTTACAGATGAAAAAGATCTAAGAGATCTTAAACTGTCAAACAACAAGATCTTCCTGACCAATCAGACTACGATGTCCTATCTTGAACTAAAGGATCTGATTGAACTGGCTAAGAAACTGTTTCCTGGTATCGTTGTTGAAAAAGAGATATGCAATGCCACTTCTTCCAGACAATTGGCGATCTCCAAACTGGAAGATTGTGATCTGTTATATGTTGTTGGTGATGTCAAATCAAATAACACCAATAAGCTTGTCGATATTGGCAAGAAACACGGTATAAAAAAAGTTCTGCTGATCCAGAACTATCAGGATATAAAAGATGAAGATCTGATCGATGTTGAAAAGATCTATGTCAGTGCTGGTGCTTCAACTCCACCTTTACTGATTGATGAAGTAATATCCTATTTAAAGTCTAAAGCGCTCAATAATCTTTCTGATTGAAACGTCTTCTATACCAAAGATCTTTTGTGGAAGAGACAGTTTTACGCTGGCCAGATAATAGATACCTAACATGATCACACCAAGTGCACCCATGATCAATACATCAGCGATCTTGCTGGTATATGATACCGGAATAATGCTATGCAAGACAAAAGCCGGTATGACCATAACCAATGAAGCCAGGCAGATCCTGATAAATCTTCTGGATGCTCCTTTGATATTGATACCAAAATTGACTTTCAAAGCATAGAAATACAGAAGGATCTGCGAAAGATAATAGAATCCCGAAGAATAGATCATGCCATAGGCACCAAAACTTTTGACCATCGGGAAGAATGTCACGAACTTGATAATAAAACTTATCACAAGCGTAATGATCGCTTCTTTTCGTAATTTCAAAGACATCATGATCGATGAGAAGATCGGAGCGATCGTTCCTAGAAAGATCTGAATATTGCTGACCATGAACAGTCTGGCACCAAGTTCCAGATTACGATTTCCATACATGATGTAATAGATATCCTTGGCAAAAAAGACAAAGACCGCAATCATTGGAACCAGAATAAAAGTTACTGTATCCAGGATCTGATTTATCTGTACGGTTATCTTATAACGATCCTTTGATTCAAGTGATTCACTAAGATACGGTACCATACCAGAACCAAAACCGATCGCTAATACCGAAGGAATATTGGATATCTTGGCGATATTTGCCTGCAAGATACCAGAAGCAAGCTTGGCACTTTCATAGACGCCAGGACCATTAACCTTGGTCATATAATCCAAAAAGAATGTGGTATTGACTAAAGGACCAGCTGTACCAAGAAAAGAAATAATAACATAAGGAACTCCCAGTGTCAGTATCTCTCTGATGATCTCTTTCTGATTTGCCCGTGGCTCATCGCTTTGATCATTTGCCAGTTCAACGATATGTTTTTCATCAGCTTTGCCAAAATACTTGGTAAAGATATAAGCTGCAAACGCACCAATGGAAGCTGCCGCAATAGCGATAAATATTGCCCAGATATTCTTGAAATGTAATAACCTGACAAAAATATAACCGACAATAATAATTGTAAAAACTCTGACAAACTGTTCCAGAACCTGAGAAGAAGCATACAGATCAAGACGTTTTAAACCCTGAATATAGCCTCTTAAGGCACTAAGCATCGGAACCAGAATCACCGCAATAGTCAGGATATAGAACATAGTCGTCAGATTATGGATATCATGGATCGGAGCAGTCATGCCTAATGACTGTCTTGCCAGTGGTTCAGCTATCAGTAATAAGATAATGCCTGTAACAACTGCTAAGCCAAGTACGATCGAAGAACCCAGTTTCTTGACCAGTAATACAGTCTTATAGTCATTTTTGGCATAATACTTGGCAACTAAAGATGCGATCGCAAAAGGTATACCTGCCTGTGAGATCTGTAATAAAAGATCGTAGTAGGTATAGACGATCGAATAAAATGCCATATTGGATTCACCAGCAATAGCCGAAAGTGGTGAATAGTATAATAAACCAAGAAGTTTAGAAACAAATATGCCAAAAGAGCTGGTTAAAGCTCCTATCAGCAGTGATTGTTTCATCTTTTCTTTATTCATTATTGTGCCTCGTATTTAGCGTTAAGTTTGATATATTCTGAATGGGTTGTTGAATAATCGATGTTCTTGAACTGAACAAAGACATATAGAGTCGTTTCACTCTTACTAGAAATACCAGAAGCTACAACACCCTTTACATAGCCTTGCGAAACATTGGTCTGGTTAGGGACCATGTTGTACTCCTTGTTTTCAAATATACCGACATTGGCCGCCATATTGCTGTGATAGTCTACTTCGTCTTCGATCGCCAAAAGTTCAACATCATACATAGCGATGCGAGGATTATCAACAGTTATATAGTATCGGTAGCCACCCTGGATCTCAGCCATTTCAACTGAGATATCGAAATAATTGGATGATTCAGCAAAACTGTCATGTTCCTTAATCATTTCGATGATATAGATATATCTCTCATCCGGATTAGCTATCTCTCTGCCGTCTTCGTTGCAAGCTGTCAACATCAGCAGCAGACATAATGAGATCAGTATTTTTTTCATCATCAGAACTCTAATGCGTAATAGAATTTTTTACCCTTACGAATAATCGTCAATTCATTATTGAAAGCATCAGCACGCTTCAGCACAAAATTGATATCAGTAACCTTTTCACCATTGACACTGATCGAAGAACCATTGATCAGATCTCTGGCTTCACGATTGGACTTACATGCACCGATTGCTACCAGTGTTGGAATAAGCTGGCTGTTATCTTCAATCTTGGTCCTTTCAAGATCAGCAGTTCCCTGCTTTAGTTCTTCATATGTGAGATCCTTGAAGTTACCTCTGAAGAAAGTATCCGCAATCTTGACAGCTGATTCATAAGCCTGTTCACCATGTAAGAAAGTGATAACTTCTCTGGCCAGAGCCTTATGAGCTTCTCTTAATTCCGGATGTTCATTATTGGAAACTTCCAGTCTTTCAATCTCTTCTCTAGGTAAGAAAGTTAAGAATTTAAGATAGTCGATGACCTTGGAATCTTCAGAATTGATAAAGAACTGATACATCTCATAAGCTGAGGTCTTATTGATATCAAGCCAGATTGCCTTACCATTGGTCTTGCCGAATTTCTGACCATCAGACTTTGTTAATAAAGGCATAGTAAAGCCATAGGCTTCCTTGCCTAACTTCTTTCTGATCAGTTCAATACCGGCAGTGATATTACCCCATTGATCCTGACCGGCAACCTGCAATGTGACTCCACGATTCTGATAGAGATGAAGGAAGTCATAAGCCTGCATGGTCATGTATGAGAATTCGGTATAGGTAATACCTTCATCAAGTCTTCTTCTGACGATATCCTTATTAAGCATATAGCCGACATTGAAGTATTTGCCAACATCTCTTAACCATTCGATGTATGAGAAATTCTTCAGCCAGTCATAGTTATTTACAACTTCAAAACCAAAGACATCTTCAGCCTGTTTCTTCAGACATTCAAAGTTATGATTAACTTCTTCAACGGTAATCATTGGTCTTTCAGCATCCGGTTTTGGATCACCAATAAGACCAGTACCACCACCTACTAAAAGAATTGGATTGTGTCCGGCATCCTTAAGTCTTTTGGAAATCAGAAACGAAGAAAAATGGCCGATGTGAAGTGAATCACCGGTCGGGTCTGTTCCGATATAGAAAGTCATTCCGCCCTTGTTGAGCAGATCTTTTATTTCTGGCGAAGATTCATCCTTGATAAGTCCTCGCCACACTAAATCTTCATAAATATCCATAAATTAATCCTTTGTCGTATTCTTTGGTGAATACAGCGCGTTTAAACGTTTCTCCTTTTCTTCAACCTGTTCGTCCTTTAACATTTTTGTCATCAATCTCATTGAGATCGCACCAAGATCATATGATGGTACGACATATGAAGAGATCTCAGGGCGTACAGAAGAAGTATACTTGCTTTCGTTCATACATACAAGTTCCATATCATCAGGAATAGATATGCCATGTCCTGAAGCAGCGTTTAAGGCAGCCAGAGCCTGTGAGTCTCTGTTGGCAATAAACAGCTGATGTTTATGAGTCTTGAAATATGATTTCAGGAATTTATAGGTTGAACGATTGTCTTTGGAAACTCTGATGAAACCATCATATTCCTTACCGTGTTTTTTAAATGCTTCTTCCGCACCTTGTTTCATCTGTAAAGAAACAACATCATTACGATGATCCTGCAGAATAGCTATATCTTCAATGCCTTTATCCAGATAGGTATTGCAAAGATTATATACTGCTGTCTTATAGTCGATATAAACAGAACAGATATTATCTGAAGAGATCTGATTGCACATAACGACCATTGGAATATTGTATTCCTCAAGAAGTTTAACTGAATCATCCAGATCCTTGTCGGCATAGATGATTACACCATCAACTCTTGATTTTATAACTTCATCGATTATTTCCTTGATATCAGTGACACCTTCTGTAATCGTATGCAGATAGACAGAATAATCATAAATCTTTGCGACATCACAAAGACCATTGATGACTCTGCCTGAGAAAGTTACTGAGGTAGAAGGAATAATAAGACCGATTGTTGTCGTTCTTGATAAAGCCAGACCCTGGGCGATAGCGTTAGGTCTGTAACCGAGCTTATTGATCGCTTCTTCTACTCTTTTTCTGGTTTCTTCCTTAACGACAGTTGAACCGTTTATTACTCTTGAAACTGTTGCTAAAGAAACATTAGATTCTTTCGCTACTTCATAGATAGTTACTTTTTTCATTTATCGTCTCCACCAGGCGTTAACCAGCCTTTAAGGGTATTGCGTGCTTTTTCCGGAAGATCTACTGCTGAATCCTTAGCCTTCTTCACAGCCTGTTTCACATCATCTCTTTCCATGAAATCATCTATTTCATCTTTGGCATTATCGATGATGAATCTGAGCTGCTGTTTGGCATCCAGCATCGTCTTTTCGTTCTTCTTCTCATCAACTGTTTCAATTCCTTTAAGATCATTGATTCTGCTTAAAGCTTCTCTATACAGTTCACGTGATTTCTTTTTGACTGTTTCGATCGCTTCAACAATTTCATCTTCATCCTCATCTGAATCGATCAAAGAAATGATCTTACTTGAAACACCATTTAATACTTTAACCGCCTTATCTTTTATCGTGTTGATTTTATCCGCGACTTCTTCGTCACAGTCTTTGCTGGCCGCAATGAGCTTTTCTGTCTTCCTGTTTAGATCATCTACAGTATTTTCGATCATCAGCTCAATATCTCTATCGTTCATCATCAACCTCCTATAATATCCTCAGGACTTGGTTCTTTTGTTTCATCGATCGTCTTTTTGTCAGGTTTAACAAATTCAACGATCCTCTCTTTAATGTCATCGGCATTCTTTACGACAAAATCCTTAGCTTCTCTTACAGCACTGATAGTTGCATCATGAGCCTTATCAACTGTGCCTGAAACCTTGACTACAGTATCCAGAGGAGCCTGTATCTTTTCGATCGACTGATCGACCAGATCAATAGTTCCATGCGCCTTAAGAAGTGTCAGATCAGTACTATCAAGAACTTTGATCAGTTTGATCAGCAAAACTATCACGCAGACAAGACAAACAGCGCCTAAAATAGGCATTAACTGATTACATAAATTACTTAGAGCCACGATAAAAGCATCCATAATATTCACCTTCCTCACCTGTATTCTAATAGATTATGAAAAATTTTACAATAATCTGTATGCCTTTACAAACAAAAAGGAACTAAATTAGTTCCTTAACGTTTTCAGCCAGATTGTAAATATCTTTACTAGACATGAATACCAGACATTCGCCCTTGTATTTTGACAGTATTTTAGCCCCTTCTTCATTCTCTGGCAGGATATGAGAACCAGGAATCATATTGGCCAGATAAGAGATATCGATATCTGTTCCATCCTGTTTATCATCGATTGAAGTGAAATCCAGCAGGAATACTTCATCTGCTTCTTCGAGCGCTTCTTTGAACTGTTTTGCGAAATACAAGACTCTGGAAGCACGATGTGGTTTGAAGATAGCGATGATCTTGCGATCAGGGAATCGTTTTCTGCTTGCTTCAAGAGTTACCTTGACCTCAGTTGGATGATGAGCATAATCATCCACAAAGATCGTATTATCATATTCTTCCACGACATATCTTCTCTTTGGTCCGACATATTCGTGTAGTGCTTCTTCTGTCTTTTCATGATCAAAGCCCATGTAGGCACTCAAGGAAAGAACCCCAAGGATATCGATGATCAGATAATCTCCGACAAAAGGTATGTTGTAGCGATACAGTTTCTTACCCCGATACATCAGATCAAAACTTGAACTGCGTGAATCTTCCACCAGATTATCGATATAGTAGTCATTATCATGAGACAGACCAAAAGAATAAGCTTCACAATCGATCTTCAGTTTTTTGCACCATTCATCATCGCCATAGTAGAATACCGCCTTGGAAACATTGTGGACAAATTCCTGATAGGCATCAAAATAATCCTGTTCATCCTTGAAATAATCCACATGATCGATCTCGATGTTGGTGATGATCGCATATTCCGGATGATAAGCAAGGAAGTGTCGGCGGAATTCGCATGATTCAGCACACAGATATTCACTATCCTTCTCTAAAAAACCTTCTCCATCACCAATCAGATAGCCGGTCTTTTTAAACTTTGAAAAGACAGTCTTGGCAATCGTTGTAGTCGTAGTCTTGCCGTGAGACCCACAGATTGAAATTGTCTTATATTTTTTCATCAGTTCACCAAGGAACTCATGGTAACGGTAGCACTTACAAAGTTTTCTGGCCTGTACAACTTCAGGAAAGTCCTCCAGAAAGGCATTTCCAATAATGACGGTATATTCCTTACGGATATTGTTTTCATTGAACGGATAGATCTTTATGCCTCTTTTTACGAGTTCATCTTCAGTAAAAAAATGCTTCTCGAGATCTGAGCCGCATACTTCATATCCTAGATCATAAAGCATGGCAGCAAGTGAAGCCATGCCTGTTCCTTTAATTCCGATAAAATAATACATTATTCTTCCTCATCAAACGCACTGAAAAGACTCAGTTCTTCCTCATCTTCTTCACTTGTCAGATCATCATAGGTATGACCATCATAGCCATTTTCATCATTATCGATCAGACGATGAAGTTCCTCTTCATCAGAAGAAGAAACAGGAGAATTATCAGCATAATACTGTTCGTTTATATAGTCTTCTCTTTTACCATAGCCATAGATCGGAGATGTGATGATCTCCAGATGTGAACTGTCGGGTTTGTTGACAAGTGATTCATCAGCAACCTTCGGTTTGATCTTTCGGCTGCTGCTTTCCTTGATCACACCAAAAATCGGTGAAATCTGGGAAGACAGTTCGTATTCCTCTTCTTCTTTATCTTCAGAGGCTTTACTCTTTTTAGTATTATTCTCATCAAGGTTGATAAAAGCTGATCGATCCGATTTACGATAAAGGATGTCCTTGGCATTGATAGGTGTATCTTCCTTTTTCAAAGGCTTTTTTTCAATTACCGGTTCGGTAATGACAGTCTCTTCATCTTCATCGCTCTCAAAAAGGATATCAATAAATTTCTTTTTAATATCTGTCTTCATTTCTAAGCTTCCCTCTATTATTAATTCTACTACATTTAATCAATTAAAATGGATCATTCTGCTGGTGTTTCACTATCTGAACCAATCAGAAAATCATTGATATTGCCATTTACCGGCATGATTGTTTCAAACAGGTTCACCTGTTTCTTTTCATAGTCGATTACATCCTTTGATGAATATTTTGCGATCACATCACCGCTTTTAACCTTGGCTCCTTTAGCCATCAGATAGATCCTTGAACTTACTGCCGCAATATCGCCTTTTAATGCATGTGCATAAAAGATCAGATCACGGGAAACAAAGTAAGAAAGATAGTCGTTATCATATTCATATACTTTGTAGACATAGTCGATATTTTCACCATCACCATTCAAGAAACTGCTTCTTTTTTCATATACGAGCTTTTCATCATTAAAGAAACCCTCATCCTCAATGACATTATCCGGATAATACTTGGCACAGATAATACCTGAAACATTGACGTCCATGATAAATAATGACTTATTGTAGGAAAGAACACTGGAAAGCTCATCCCCTTCTAACTCAGTTGTATCACTAGGCAGATAGTAATCGATATAGGTCGAATAGTTATTCTTCCTTATTACCGGTTTTTCTTCGCTCTCCGTAAAGATCTTATCCAGATCGCTCGTTAAAGAAGCCGCATTACTGCAGCCACATAAAAGCAAACATAATAAAAGAAGCAGAATTTTTTTCACGTTCTCATTTTAACATACTATGATTCTTAAAACTAAAGTAGCCACTTTTACCAATGATGATATGATCAATCAGCGGTATCGATACCAGCATTGAAGCTCTATAGAGATTACTGGTAAGTTCTATATCGGCTTGAGAAGGTTCCACATTATCACTGGGATGATTATGGGCAACCAGAATCGCTGAAGCTTTAAGGATAATAGCCCTGCGCAAGATCTCATCTATTCCAATGATCGCCATATTGCGATTTCCCTTATACAGCACTTCTGATTTGATGATGTTATTTCTGGCGTTGAGATAGACGACCAGAAATTCTTCCTGAATACTGTAGCCAAGATTAAAACGCAGCCATTCCACGACCTTTTTGGGTTCGGATAATCTGGCTTCTGAGATCCGATCGATCCTGCTTAGTCTTTTGGATATTTCCAGAATCGCCATCAGTTCCAAAGCTTTGGCTGTCTTTATACCTTTGATGGATGTGAGTTCTTCAAAAGTCAAAGACAGAAGATTATCAAAACCATTAGCCAGCTGCAAGATATCATCCGCCAGTTCAAAAACACTGCTGTCCTTATATCCGGATTTGATGATAAGAGAAAGTAATTCATTATTCTCTAAAGTTGAAATGCCATACTGTAAAGCCTTTTCCCTGGGCATCATTTCATTCACAGTGATAACGCTCACTTTCCAGTTGTCTGATCGTAGAAGTTATACTGTATTTACCTTCGACAGGAAGATCATATTCCCTGATCAGCTTGTTTTCTTCCAGATGGTATTCTTCATTTAGCTGACTGTTAAAGTCTTCCATGAATTTTTGATTATATAGAAGATCATTTGGTAAAACCTTTAACTGCGATACATGAACTGAAACGATATCATCATTGACAGTTTCAAATTCGATCCTTAAAGAATCATCACCATTAAAACTCTGACAGGCAAAACTGCGATAATTCCTGCAACCACATAAAAGAAAAAGTATTGTTATTATGAGTGATGTTTTTTCCATCCTGTTTGCACAAGATGACAAAGAATTATTCCTGTAAACGATCCCAAAAAATCGATCATTACATCATGGATGTCACAATATCTGTTTGGAACAAAAAGCTGATGAATCTCATCGCTTATCGCATAAAGCAGACAAAAGACAATTGCGATAGATAAAGCTCTTTTTTTGTCATATTGTCTGAATGTTAATAACGCAAGTACACCCAAGATCGCAAATTCGCTGAAATGAGCCAGCTTTCTGATCGGTTGGATATATTTAAGCATGAACTCACTTTCACTCATCATTCCTGATGAGAAGATATTTAAAAAATCAAAAATAATCTTCGCAACGAGGTTTGAAGTTTCTTGCGATTCGATCGATGGCTGGGCTGACATATAGAATATGACACCCATCCATAAAAGTAACAAAAGTGGTTTCAGATATTTTTTCACCATTTAATGATAGCACTATTGCAGATAAGTGATGATCTCACATTCGGAATTTAATTCCGATCTCTTATCTGTACCATAGCTCTGATATGATGTCACAACGTTGATATTGCCTATCATCAAAGCTTTATTCAGGATACTTACATATTCTTTCTCGATTGCAATCGTTACGATCGAAACTCTGCTTTCATTACTGTAAGACAAGATCTCCTTACCCTGATGATCATATAAGCCGGTAATACGACAATCCCTGATCAGCAGATCAGAATAAGCTCTATCATTATTGCCGATCGTCAGATACAGATCAACATACATATCACGACTAAGGTTACCGGTATTGATCTTTATCTCAGATGTATACAGATCATAATTGGCTTCATTTTCTTTCAAAAGAGTACTAGCCAGATCTCTGATGTTATCTTCAAGTGCACTTTTATAGATCAGAGAACCCTTTGCCAGACTATATGACAATTTTACAAATTTTCCTAAGATCTCATCCTTATCAAGATAGACATCTTCACCTACATAGTCTTTGGGAAGCATTACTTCCTGAAGATCCTTTTCTTCGATTTTCGTTCTTTGAACAAGATTATGAGATGCGACATAGGCGGATATATGTTCTTCACGATAAGTAAAATATGTCTTGAGTGAAATGATCAGACAGCAAAGAGAAAACACTACAGGCAAGGATATGAACAGGATCTTCTTTGTCATCTTTTACCTCCTATTCATTATTCAAACAGAAATAAAAGATTCCTACTTTGTCAGATATAAAAGATTTCCTTTGCATATTAAAAACCTTAGCCATCATTCGACTAAGGTTGTTTTCTTATTCTGGTTTACCAAGAAGATTGAACATCTTCTTCTTATATACTTCTACACCTGGCTGATTGAATGGATTGATATCAAGCAGATAACAAGTCATACCACAGGCTGCAAAGAAGAAATAGATCATATAGCCAAAGCTATAGGCGCTGTTGTCTTTCAGACGGATAACGATATTAGGATTGTTTCCAACATCGCTGTGAGCACTTAATGTTCCTTCGAAAGCCATCTCTGATACCCATGAAAGCTTCTTGCCGGCAAGATAGTTCATATGATCAAGATCCTGATCATCAGCTGGGAAATCGATATCGCCACCCATATCATCGACATACAGGATTGTTTCAAATTCTGTTTTTCTGCCTTCCTGGATAAACTGACCTAATGAATGCAGATCAGTTGTGAAACAAGCACTTGTAGGTAAGATACCCTTTTCTTCTTTACCTTCTGATTCACCAAACAGCTGTTTCCACCATTCAGCGATCATTGTTAACTGCAGATGATATGTAACAAAGTATTCAGCAGTATAACCCTGATTGTCCAAGATTCTTCTTGCTACAGCGTATTGATAAGCAGTATTCTTTGACAGATCATCAGTGTTGAAGTCATTATAGGCATCAAGTGAACCCTTCATCAGTGCTTCGATATCAACATTGGCTAATGCTAAAGGTAACAGACCAACTGCAGTAAATACCGAATATCTGCCACCGATATCATCAGGAATAACAAATGTTTCATATCCTTCCTTATCAGCCAGTTCCTTTAAAGTTCCTCTGGCTTTATCGGTTGTGGCATAGATCCTGTTTTTAGCATCTTCGCCATACTTTTCTTCCATGAAGTGTTTGAAGATTCTGAAAGAGACAGAAGTCTCAGTTGTTGTACCGGATTTAGAGATAACATTGAGGACTATCTCTTTGTTTTTGATATGGTTAAGAACCTGTGAGATGTAGCTGTATGAGAAAGTATTACCGACAAAGATAACTTCAATACCATCATCAGGATAAAGACCTCTGATCATTTCAATGGCAGCACGAGCGCCAAGATATGAACCACCGATACCACAGACTAATACAGTATCGTATTTGCCTGCCATTCTTTTTCTGACATCAAGAATTCTGGCAAATTCTTCCTTATCGTACTCTAATGGCCACTTTACCCAACCGACAAAATCGTTGCCTTTGCCTGTTTTATCATGAAGATCCTTATGTGCCTTAGATACTTTTTCCTGCCATAAGGAAAGATCTTCTTTCAGTTTCGCATTACTTAAATCCAGACTAATCATTGTAAACTCCTTTTACCCATTCAGGCATCTTATCTTTTATGGTTCCAAAACCTTTTTCTGTAGGTGGCATTCCCAGAAATTTAACTCTCTTGCTGTATCTTCTGGTGTTCTGAGACAGTGCTTTAAAAGAGAGTCTGAGCTGTTTATGTTGTCTGTCGATATCGATGACCTTGACCATGACATATTCATCAAGCTGGACAAAATGATCGATATTTCTGACAAATCCATTAGATATTTCCGATATATGAATAAGACCTGATACGTCATCTTCGAATTTGACGAAAGCCCCATAAGGTTTGATACCACTTATCTTTCCATATACCGTCATGCCAACTTTATAATCATCTATTGAGCTCATTCCATCTCATTATAACATGTTATAATATAACGGATGTTAAGAAACTATTACCCTTTGGTAGCATGTATCGTAGCCATAATCATAGCTCAGGGAGCTAAGCCTTTTATCATGCTGATCAAGACCGGTGAATTCAGATTTTCCTATCTGATCGCCTCTGGCGGATATCCAAGTTCGCACTCAGCAGCTGTTGTTGCACTTTGTCTTTCTATTGGCTTAAAGGAAGGCTTTGATTCTTCAATCTTTGCGGTTTCTTTTGTCATCATGGTAATCGTAATGTTTGATGCTACCAATGTCAGGTATTATTCCGGACGTAATATTTCACTGGTTCAGCAGCTTATTGAAGATCTTAAATACATCATTGAAATGGAAGATCCGATCTATGATGAGAAATTCAAGGAAGTTCTTGGCCATACCAAACTTGAACTGGTTGCGGGCATTTTAGTGGGAATTGTAGTAAGTCTGGTGCTATATTTTATATGGAGATAATGAAAATGGAAAATGAAGAAAAGATTAAACTGATCGAAAAAACGATCGAAAAAGTCAGACCATATATTCAAAACGACGGTGGTGATGTCAAATTCGTCAAACTGGAAGATGATATCGTCTATGTCAGTGTACATGGTGCCTGCGTAGGATGTATGGCCTTGGATTATACTCTCAAAGAAGGAGTAGAAGCATTGCTCCTTGATGAAGTTGAAGGAATCAAGGAAGTAAGACTTGTAGACTAAAAAGAGATTTGCATCTCTTTTTTTAACGGTCATTTACCTGGAATATTACACATTTCAGATAGTCGGATACATTGTTACCCAAGATGATCGGATGATCAGGAGCCTGGGCTCTGCTTTCTACTAATCTGAGACGTTTATGTGCATCATTGGCAGCGGATAAGACGATCTTCATAAACAGATCCCTTGGCATATACTCACTGCAGGAACAGGTCACAAGAAAGCCTCCTGGAGACAAGAGCTTCATTGCCCGATAGTTGATATCCTTATAACCTTTAGATGCATTCTTTACCGAATTCTTTGATTTGGTGAAAGCTGGCGGATCCAGTATTATCACATCGAATCTTTCATTGTTCTGTTGCTTCTCAATCAGATAATCAAAGACATCAGCCACAACAAATTCCGTATTATTAAAACCATTTAGATCGCTGTTTTCCCTTGCCTGTTTTATCGCCAGATCAGAAGCATCAATACCGATAACTTTTCTGGCAACTTTGGCGGCAGATAAGGCAAAACCACCCGTGTGCGTACAACAGTCAAGTACGATCTTATCCTTGCATAAATGTCTGATAGCAAGATGATTATATTTCTGATCCAGGAAATATCCGGTCTTTTGACCTTGGGCGACATCAACTTTCAGTTTTACGCCATTTTCCATTATTTCAATATCGGTATCAAAAGGTTCACTTAAAAAACCTTTGATTCTTTCTAAACCTTCTAATGTCCTGACCTTGGCATCACTTCTCTCATAGACTCCTTTGATCAAAACACCATCTTCTTTCAATACTTCCAATAAGGTATCTACCAGCATCTTTTTTCTGACATCCATACCTAATGAATCAAACTCAAAGACAAGGATATCATTGAATTTATCAACCACCAGTCCAGGCAATCTGTCGGAATCAGAAAAAACGATACGACAGCAATCCGTTTCAACTACATCCTTACGATAATTCCAGGCATCAATAAATCTTCTTTTAAAGAAAGCATCATCGATCACATCTTTTCTGTTTCGGGATAACAATCTGATCATGATCTTGGAATTGTCATTGATATAGCCATAACCGATAAAATCATCTTTATATGAAACAACTTCAACGATATCGCCATTACGATAATCACCGGATATCTTATCTATTTCATTATCAAAGATCCATAAGCCTCCGGAGCTTACAGTTCTTCCTTCATTTCTTTTTAAAGTAACTTTTATCATACTTCTATTATAAAAGACCCCGAAGGGTCTTGGAAATCTTATTTCAATGCTTCAGCACATCTGTCACATAAGCCGTCTTCGTTTTCTTCTTCAACGATGTTCCAGCATCTAGGGCAGACATGACCTTTAGCCATTTCGATCTTAACTTCAATATTGTCGTATTTATCAAGTGTCTCATCGCTGAATGAAACTTTAGCGATGATCAGCCACTGATTGATCTTGTTGCCAAAGGCATCTTCAAGCAGTTTTCTATCTTCGTCACTTACATGTAAGATAGCGTGAGCCTGCATTGGTTTTTCAATGATCTTGGCATTGATGGCTTCTTCTCTGGCCTTGAAGATATCTGATCTGATCTCATGAAGTCTTGCGAAGTTATTTCTTATGAGATCTTCATCAGAGAATTGCTGAAGTTCAGGGAAGTGAACATAGTGTACAGAAGCAGCTTCCTCATTTTTAAAGAAACTCCATACTTCATCAGCAGTAAAAGCCAATACTGGTGACCAGAGTCTTACCAGATAATCAACAGCGTGGTAAAGAACTGTCTGAATCTTTCTTCTTCTAGGAGAATCCAGTTTATCACAATACAGGATATCCTTGGCAAAATCACAATAGTAGCTTGAAAGCTCATTGGTCATGAAGTTGGTCATAGCAGAAGTAGCCATAACATAATCATAATTGTCATAGGCATCAATTACTTTCTTGGCCATATCATTCAAAGCGATCATCATGTATTTATCGACAGCTTCCAGATCTTCATACTTCACCAGCATGTCCTTATTGAAATCTTCCTTATTCAGATTTCCTAACATGAAACGGAAAGTATTTCTGATCTTACGATACTGGTCGGATACCTGTTTCAGATTGGAATCACCGATCCTCATATCAGCCTTGAAGTCTTCAGAAGCAGCCCATAATCTCAAGATATCGGCACCATACTGTTTGATGATATCCAAAGGATTTACGACATTACCAACAGATTTATGCATGGCTTCGCCTTTAGAATCACAGACATAGCCATGTGATAGTACTGCCTTATATGGTGCAACACCATTATTGGCAACTGAAACGATCAAAGAAGAGTTGAACCAGCCACGATACTGATCTGATCCTTCAAAATACAGATCACATGGATATGAATAGCCTCTGGCAATCAGTTCATTCCAGGAAGAACCTGAATCAAACCAGACATCCATGATATCAGTTTCTTTTGTGAAATTACCGTTAGGTGAAGCAGGATTACTGTAACCTTCCGGTAAAAGATCCTTAGCTTCTGATTCAAACCAGATATTGGATCCATGTTCATCAAAGAGCTTAGCTATATGTTCAAATACTTCAGCATCAATGATCGGTGATTTATCTTCGTTATAGATGATAGGAATTGGTACACCCCATAATCTCTGTCTGGAGATACACCAGTCCTTACGATCCTTGACCATATTGGTAAGTCTCAGTTCACCAAAGGAATTGATCCATTTAACATTCTTGATAGCTTCAAGCAGTTGTGGTTTGATCTTTTCGATTGATGCAAACCATTGGGTCGTTGCTCTGAAGATTACTGGTTTTTTGAGTCGATCATCATGTGGATAAGAGTGAGTTACCCATTCAAGTTTGAGCAGATGACCATTCTCATCAAGTCTTTCTGTTATTGTCTTATTGGCATCAAAGACAAACTGACCCTTTAACCAATCTCCGGCCTCTTCCGTCATACAACCTTTTTCATCAACCGGGCATACTGTTGGTAAGCCATAACGCTGTGTAGTGTAGAAGTCATCAAGACCATGACCACCGGCAGTATGGACACAACCTGTACCATCTTCATCAGTTACATAATCAGCCAGACAGATCACAGATTCTCTTTCTTCCGGATATAAAACATGCTTACATACGATACCTTCAAGTTCTCTTCCTTTGAAGGTCTTGATGATCTTATGTTCATTCAAGGCAAACTTCTCCATCAGAGAATCAACCAGATTCTCTAACATGATCAGCTTACCTTTTTCTGTTTCAACTACAGCATAAGTAAGATCAGGATGTAAGGTGATCGCAACATTTGCTGGAAGAGTCCAAGGAGTAGTTGTCCAGATGACAAACTTCTCGTCGCCTTCCAGAATACCCTTGCCATCCTTGAGATCAAACATAACAAAGATTGTTGGATCCTTACGATCGAAATAGACGATCTCAGAATCAGCGATTGCTGTTTCCTGATAAGGAGACCAATAGATAGGCTTTAAGCCCTGGAAGATCATACCATCAAGAGCCATCTTGGCAAATGATCTGATCTGTCTTCCTTCAAATTCCTTCTTTAAAGTGATGTATGGATGATCATAGTCTGCTACTTCACCAAGACGCTTTTCAGTAGCCATCTGCTGAGCGATCTGCTGATGAGCATATTCTTCACACTTTTCTCTGAACTCTCTTGCAGAAACCTCTTTACGGTTAACTCCAAGCTTCTGGATAGCGTTTTCGATTGGAAGGCCATGAGTATCCCATCCTGGGAAAAACGGCGTATAATAGCCTGCCATCGCCTTAGATCTCACGATGATATCCTTGATGATACGGTTCATTGCTGTTCCAGCATGAAGGTTACCATTGGCATATGGTGGACCATCATGTAAAACAAAAGGCTTATGATCCTTATTCTTGTCTAAGATCTTATGATAATGATCATCATCTTCCCATCTTTTGAGGATATCAGGTTCCTTCTTAGGAAGATTACCTCTCATCTCAAAATCTGTCTTTGGCATGTGCAGTGTGTCTTTGTATTCCATTTCAAATCTCCTTGTGAACATTAATATAAAAAGGTGCTACCAAAGGTCGCTATAAAGCGAGGTACCACCTTCATTTCTTACTTGATCTCTTAACGCGAGTAACGCCGATCATTACATCGGAGCTCCTAAGTGATTCCTGTACAGCTTCCATACTGATTTCCACCAGCCATCAGCTCTCTATTATTTATTCTGTACAGACATGTCTTAATCTTAGCTTAGTCTTCGTCTGAATTCAGATTGATATCGCCACCAACCTGCAGATTCTTTGGTGAACACAGAATAACGTTTTCACCAACTTTTTTGATCGAACCATCAACACCATATACAACACCAGAAAGGAAATCAATGATCCTCTGACGGTATTCAGAAGGCATTCTGTGCAGATTCACACAGCAGGCTCTCTTATTTTTGATGTGATGACCAATTTCTTCAGCCTCATCAAAATTTCTTGGCTCGAACAGTACGATATTTGTATTAGCAGTGATCGTTGAAGAACCCTGCAGATTACTCTTTTCATAAGGAGAAACAGCTTCAGCTTCTTCTTCAGTTAATTCTAACTGTTCTTCATCTTCTTCTGGGGCAATAAAACCTTTAATTTTTTCACCTAATCCCATATTTATTCTCCTTCACTCCCTAATATTTTAGCAAAGTTAAATAGCTTTAATCAACTTGTGTGCAAGCAAATAATTGTAAAAACCATCATCCAGTACATCATCAGTTTCTTCAAAGCCATATTTCTTAAGTTCATCAACACAATTTGCGACAACTACCGGATGAGCAACACTCTGTAACATCTCCAGATCATTGATACCATCACCAAAACAATAGGTATCTTCAAATGGTATATTCAGGTATTCTCTGATCCTTTCAACCCCTGTTCCCTTATTGACACCCTTGATATTGACATCATAGGAACTGAACTGTTTATGAGCTGCCAGATCAACATATGGAGCTAATTCTCTCTCCACATCTTTCATGATGCTTCGATCCATAAAACCGATCATGGCAATCAGATACTTTTCATCTTTATCTTTTCCAAGACTGAAACCCTGTAAGGAGCTTCCCCAGCCATCCACAAAAGCTGAAAAAGAATCAGAAACCAGTGAATCAACATACATCTCATTCAAGGTTTCCAGAATATAGAACCCATGATATCTGATAACTGTCTCCTTGATTTTTTCTATAGCTTCGGGTTCAAAATACATTGAATAGATCTCTTTATTATCGACTTGTGCATGAGCACCGTTGCATAGGATATAACCGTTTGGATCTAAGGCTTTGATCTGATCATCCAATAATCCCATACATCTGCCCGAAGATATGATCACATAGTCATCTTTTCTTAATTCACTTATGGCATATCTGGTCTTGGCAGATACTTCATTCATATGTCTTGAACCATCAAGAATTGTTCCATCTATATCACAGAATATCAGTTTTCTCATACCTGTACATTATATATAAAAAACAGGAATTAATTCCTGTTTTCTAGTATTTTTCATGTAATTTCATTACATTTGTAACGTTGTAGCCAGCTGCTTCAAGTTTATCTTTGACGTTATCATATCCTTTAGCTATGACGACTACTTCAATTCCACGCGAGTTGTTGTAGACAGCTAGATTTGAAATAGATACATCAGATTCTTTAAAGATCCTGGCGATATCTTCCATGATACCCGTCTTATCTTCAGCTACATTTATGACATATCTTGTGCCATTGTGATTGTAGCCAAGTAAATCAATGAAGGCGGTAAAGATATCGTTATGAGTGATGATACCGATCAGTTTCTTGTTTTCATCAACGACCGGTAGGCATCCGATATCATTCTTTCTAAGCAAGGTAGCCGCTTCTTCCAAAAGAGCTTCCTTATCGATCGTAATGACATCTCTGATCATGATATCCCTGATCGTCAGTTTATTAAGCAGGTAATTCAGTTCAAATACTGATAGTGATGTTGAACTGTTTGGGGTATTTGATGCGATCAGACCTTCTGTCACCAGACCGACAAGTTTGTTTGATCCATCAACAACCGGAAGTCTGTGAAGTTTATTTTCCGACATGATATCGATAGCTTCAGAAACAGACTGATTAGGTCCAATGGTAATTGGACTAGGGACCATATTATCTTTTACGTACATAATTATCCTCCCAGATAGGCTTTTCTGATATCATCGCTGTTAAGCAATTCCTGGCCTGTTCCGGACATAACAATCTTACCGGTTTCAATGACATAGGCTTTATCTGCAATGCTTAAAGCCATTTTCGCATTCTGTTCAACCAATAGTATTGTTACACCCTGACTGTTTATATCTTTAATTATATCGAAAATTTCCTTAACTAGTAATGGTGATAATCCCATACTAGGTTCATCCAGCAACATGATCTTAGGTTTAGCCATCAGAGCTCTGCCCATTGCCAGCATCTGCTGTTCACCACCGGAGAGAGTTCCAGCCATCTGGTTTTTTCTTTCCAGAAGTCTAGGAAACAGTGCATAGACATTTTCCAGATCTTTATTTATCTCAGTTTTGTCTTTTCTGGTATAGGCACCTAAAAACAGGTTATCTTCTACTGATTGAGAAGCAAAGACTCTTCTTCTTTCCGGACATTGGGCAATACCCATTTCAACGATCTTATGTGGTGGAACCTTGCTTATTTCCTTATCATCAAGAAAGATCGATCCGGAATAAGGTTTCAGTAATCCTGAGATCGTATGCATGGTCGTCGTCTTGCCGGCACCATTGGCACCGATCAGAGTGACGATTTGCGAATCTGCTACTTCAAAGCTGATACCCTTGATCGCTTCGATCATTCCATATCTTACTACCAAATCATTTACTTTAAGCATATTAATCACCCAGATAAGCCTTGATTACTTTTGGATCATTCTTGATATCATCAGGGCTTCCTTTCGCTAAAAGTGTTCCATAATTAAGAACATATATTCTTTCACAGATGTTCATGACTAAAGACATATCATGTTCAATCAGTAAGACACAGATATTGAACTTGTCTCTGACAAATCTGATCGTCTGCATCAGTTCATCGGTTTCCTGTGGATTCATGCCCGCAGCAGGTTCATCTAATAGAAGTACTTTTGGATCAGTTGCCAGTGCTCTGGCGATCTCAAGTCTTCTTTGAGCACCATATGGAAGTGATGAAGCTTCAATATCTTTCTTATCGAGAAGATTAAAGATCTCCAGAAGATCTTCAGCCTTCTTTGTTATCTGTTTTTCATTGTTATTGCGCTTTCCTGTATGAAAGATCGCATCTGCTACAGAATACTTGTGATGGTTATTCATCGCAACCTTGACATTGTCAATAACACTAAGATTGCCAAAAAGTCTGATATTCTGGAAAGTCCTGGCAATACCTGCCATATTGACTTGTACCGTATCCATTTTTTCAGTAGACTTACCATCAAGATAAATCTCACCACGTGATGGCTGATATACCTTGGTAAGCATATTGAAGACCGTAGTTTTACCAGCGCCATTTGGACCGATAAGACCAACTATCTCATTTTCATTTACGACCAGGTTAAGATTATTGACGGCTGTAAGGCCACCAAAATCAATGCCCAGGTTTTTTACTTCAAGAACAGGATTCATGCCTTCTCTCCTTTCTTAAAGAACTTATTCCTAATACTTTCTACAAACTGTTTCAGTTTGGAACTGTTTGTCATCTGCATTACAACGATCAGTACGATTGCATATATCAGCATACGATAATCCTGCAAAGATCTTAATAATTCAGGTAAGATATACAGAATCGTTGTTGCAATGATCGTACCATTGATATTGCCCAGTCCACCAAAAACAACATAGACAAGTACCAGGATCGAAGTATTGAAGTCAAACTTGGCTGGTTGCAATGTTGAGTAGTTCAGGGCATAAAGTGCACCAGAAGCCCCTGCCAGTACAGCTGAAGTAACAAAAGCCAGAGTCTTGGTTTTTGAAACATTGATACCAATCGATTCAGCAGCGATCCTGTTATCTCTTGCGGCCATGATAGCTCTGCCATATTTGGAGTTGATCAGAGAATATAGGATAAACAAAGTGATCAGGATCAGAATACTGCCACTAGTAAAGTTGGAGATCTTGGCAGTATCAGTTGCACCCATTGGACCGGAAAGAAGCATCTTGCCATTTTCCAGATTCAAAGTATTGGTTACAAAAGAAAACTGCATGCCATTGGCATCATATCCTAAATAGATATTGTTGATGATAGATTTTATGATCTGACCAAAAGCCAGCGTAACGATTGCCAGATAGTCACCGGATAGTTTTAAAACCGGGACTGAGATGATCAAACCAAACAATCCGGAAATAATACTTCCGGCAATGATACTGATGATCAATCTGATAATATCATTGGCTATGATTGAAGAAGTAAGTCCTGAAACAACAACCGCTGAGAATGCACCAACCGCCATAAAGCCGGCATGTCCTAATGAAAGTTCTCCAGAAAAACCTACTACAAGGTTGAGTGAAAGTCCCAAGACAATGTAGCAGCATGTCGGTACAAGCAAGCTTGTAAAAAGACGGCTTACCCTGAAAGAATGAGTCAGTACTTCAACAAAGATATATACAGCAATGACCATCAGGAAACTGAAAGTCCTGCCTCTGTTTTTCTTTCCAAAAAGATTATTCATGAAGTTTTTCATATTACACCTTCACATTCTCTTTCTTGCCCAACAATCCGGTTGGTTTGATTAATAAAACAATAATAAGGACTGCAAAGACGATCGCATCAGAAAGCTGAGTTGAGATATAGGCCTTTGTCAGGTTTTCGATCACACCCAGTAAAAGGCCTCCTAATAAAGCTCCAGGGATCGATCCGATACCACCAAATACAGCAGCAGTGAATGCCTTGATACCAGGCATAGAACCCAGAGTTGGTGATAATGAAGGATATGTCGAACACAGTAATACGGCAGCTATAGCAGCTAATCCTGAACCGATCGCAAAAGTGATCGAGATCGTTGTATCGACATTGATACCCATAAGTTGCGCAGCACCTTTATCCTCTGCACAAGCTCTCATAGCTTTACCGATTTTTGTCTTATTAATAAACATCGTCAAACCAATCATGATTATGATACAGGTAACAATCGTTATGATGGTGAGATACGAAATCGTTAACTGACCGTTAAACAGTTTCAATGATCCTTCTGTCAATAATGCCGGGAAGATCTTGGTATCAGAACCAAACATGATCTGAGCAGAATTCTGCAAGAAATAACTTACACCGATCGCTGTGATCAGAACCGATAAGGAACTGGCCTGTCTTAATGGCTTATACGCCAGTCTTTCAATAACTACACCAAGGATCGTACAGAAGATAATGGAAAGTATAATCGACAGAACTGGAGGAAGACCGAATTTTGTGAATGCAAAAAACGCAACATAGCCACCAGCCATAATGATGTCACCATGTGCAAAATTCAACATTTTGGCAATTCCATAAACCATAGTGTAACCTAAGGCGATAATCGCATATACACTACCTAATGCCAATCCTGAGATAAGATAAGTCAAAAAAGTCATATTTCACCTATATTTACAGATGAAGGTTGCTGCAAGTACAGCAACCTTCAAATTATCAGTTAATTAGTCAGCAGATACGTAGACACCGTTAGTGATTACAACTGCCTTAGGAGCCTTGGAAACTTCACCGTTTTCAGCCCAAGTCATGTTTTCACCAGTCAGACCGTTGAAAGTCATAGAGTTGAACTGAGCAACAATGTCGTTGTAAAGGTTATCGAAGTTGTAGTCGGCATTGACACCAGCGTCTCTTAAAGCCTGGTGAATAGCGTATACACAGTCATAAGCATCAGCAGCAAACTGGTTAGGAGTTTCACCGAACTTAGATTCATAAGTAGAAACGAAGTTCTTTGTCAGATCATCCTGAGCATCAGCTGCAAATGGTGTAAGCAGATATAAGCCTTCAGCTAATGAAGTATCAAAACCTTCAAGAGTCAGGATACCGTCCATACCATCGACACCGAAGAATGTTGGAGCATAGCCCATATCATTAGCCTGTTTCAGAATTGTTGAAGCTGGCTGATAGTAGATTGGTAAGAATACCAGATCAGCACCAGCAGACTGAGCAGCAGTCAGCTGAGTAGCGAAATCAGTAGCAGAATCACTGGTGAAAGCACCATCTTTGTATACTACGTTAAGGTTCTTAGCAGCAGCTTCAGCAACAAACTTCTCATAGACACCTGAAGAGTAAACATCATCTGACTTATAGATGATAGCGATCTTCTTGTCAGCGAAATGAGTAGCCATGTAGTCAGCAGCAGCAACACCCTGGTTAGGATCAGTGAAGCACATCTGGAAGTTACCAGCGAAGTTCTTGTCATCAGTATAAACTAATGAAGTAGCAGAACCAGATGGAGTGATTGCAAAGATCTTGTCTTCATCATAGTTAGCAGCAACAGCAGCACCGGCACCAGAAGTAACAGTGAATAATGATACCTGCATGCCCTTATCATAAAGAGTAGAATAAGCAGCAACAGCCTTTTCAGGATCAGCCTGATCATCTTCCATAAAGAAATCAAATTTGATTTCAGAACCAGAAGCGTTGATCTCGTCTACAGCGATCTGAGCAGCATTTCTGACTGCTTCACCATAAACTTTAGCATCTCCACTTAATGGACCAGAACAGCCGAGTTTGACAGTAACAGTAGCAGCGCCTTCTTCAGAGCCACCATTGCCACCTTCATTACCGGAGTTACCGTTTGAGTTACCGCAACCAGCTAATGAAAGTACGCACAGTAAGCTAAGTAATACAAGCAATAATTTTTTCATAATCTTTTCCTTTCAATAATTTTATAGAAACAGCCAAGCTGTAACTACCGATTAAAATAAAAGATGAGCTTTACGATAACATCAAGCCCATCTTATTTTCCAATAAAAACTGCTCTCAATTATCGATATATTAGCACGCGCTCATAATAATAATGCCACGTAATATGCGTAGAACTAACAGATCGATAACTGCAACGAGTCTTTCAGCAGCAAAGTAGATCATATCAGAGTGTGAACATCGTTTCATAGTAATCTCCTTTCCTGCTTTATTTATGATATAAGTTTAGCAACCTGATATATCTAAGTCAACATATTTTTCACAAAAATTTCAAATAATGTGAAATTTTACAATGGAAAAATGTAAATATTTTCATTGTATTTGTGATATGATATTTTCATGAATATTTACTTACCCGAAGGATATAAATCCTCATTAGATCTATATGAAACACAATCTTCCATCAGTTTCATCAAAAGAGTATTTGAAGAAAAACTGACTAAGGCTCTGAATCTCAAAAGAGTCAGTGCCCCATTATTTGTTGAGAAAAGTACCGGACTTAATGATGATCTTGATGGAAAAGCACAAGCTGTCAATTTCAATGCACCATATATCAATAAAGAATGTGTTATCGTTCATTCTTTAGCCAAATGGAAAAGAATGGCCTTACATAATTATTCATTCTATGTAGGAAATGGTCTTTATACTGATATGAATGCGATCAGAAAAGATGAAAAGATCGATAATCTGCATTCGATCTACGTCGATCAGTGGGACTGGGAAAAGGTCATTGAAAAGAAAGATCGCAATCTCGACTATCTCTATGATACTGTTTCCAAGATTCATAACTGTATCTTGGAAACACTTGATGAATTAAAGATCAAGCATCCAACCATCAAGACAGAATTATCTAGAAAACTCTATTTCTTTGATTCACAAGATGTCCTGAATATGTATCCTGGTCTTGATGCCAAACAAAGAGAAAAAGAGCTCTTAAAACAATACAAGGCCGTATTCATCAAAGGCATTGGCCATAAGCTATCAGATGGACAGCCACACGATGATCGCGCTGCCGACTATGATGACTGGAACCTCAATGGCGATCTTCTCTACTATAATGAAGTCCTTGATTGTGCCTTTGAAATATCAAGTATGGGTATCAGAGTTGATGAAGAATCTTTGGTTGAACAACTGAAGATCAAAAACGAAGAAAACAAGTTACAGTATAAATACCATCAGATGATCATCAATAAGGAACTTCCTTATACGATCGGTGGCGGTATTGGTGAAAGTCGTCTATGCATGTTACTGATGGGAAAAGCTCATATCGGTGAAGTTCAATCATCGATCTGGGATGATGAAACATTAAAATACTGTAAAGAAAAAGAAGTTATAATTTTATAAAAAAATATTGGTCAGTGATAATTCACTGACCAATTTATTTATTGATGATTAGTTACCTTTTTCAAGAGCCAGAGTTCTGGTTGTGATATTACATACTGAATCAGGTCCATAATATTGAATAGCACCTGGATAAGTGTAATGGTTCTCTACTGCCCATTCATCTCTGTGTTCAGCAAAATATCTGAATGGTTTACCATCAAGTTCAACTAAAGCCTTTCTGATAACCGGCTTATCTTCACCATGTCTTCTTTCCATATTCATCATCTTGGTGATAGGCATACCGCCAGCGACCCATTCTTCTGCCGGTTTAGACAGATTAGAGATCTTTGACAGATAACCATTATAGCCATACTGGATAAGCATAAAAGCATTATAACCTAATGAATAGCAGTAATCCGCATCAAAATTAGATGGGAAAGCACATCTGCCTTCATAGCCAAAGAAATGATGTAAGGCGTTGAATTTACCTTTGTATGTACCATTCTTCTTTCTTTCCTCAAGTTTTGCTTTAACTAAAGCAGAGAAGAGTTTTTCTGATTCAATCAGAGATACCTGAACGTTACCATGAGGATCTCTTTCCAGGAATAACTGCTGCTGGATGGTTGTCGGTAAGATTGCAAAGACATCCATAGCTTGTTTACTCAGACCATTTTCAATGAAAGCATATTTTTCTTCCCAGCTGTTTAGGGCGTTGAAAGCATCAGCCTTAGCACCAGCCAGAAGCTCATTGATCTCTTTGATCAGAGCAGAGAATTCCGGTACGAATTCAACTACACCTTCCGGAATGATTGCTACACCAAAGTTCATGCCTTTGGCAGCTCTTTTTTCAACTGAATCAGCGATCTGATCAGCTATTTCAGATAAAGACATCTTCTTGGCTGAAACTTCTTCGGAGATCAGACAGATATTTGGTTGTGTTTCTAAAGCACATTCCAAAGCAACATGGGAAGCACTTCTGCCCATGACTTTTACAAAGTGCCAGTATTTCTTAGCCGAATTGGCATCTCTTTCGATATTACCAATCAGTTCGGAATAGGTCTTGGTAGCTGTATCAAAACCAAATGAACATTCAATATCTTCGT